>QGUU01000519.1 GCA_003242525.1 Pseudomonadota bacterium
CGTAGTTTGTCATTTTCTCTTCCGCGGCCGGTGTAAATTGTTTATAAGAGACGGGGCGCATGGCATCGACGGAGAGGCATGGCACGAGGCCGGGTTCGTGCCAGGCTGCCAGTCCCTGCCAGACACAAAGCGAAAAAAGCCCGCATTTCTGCGGGCTTAGGTGTGTCTGGTGCCTGATCCTGCCGGTGGCTGCCGAACGTGGAATCATTCCCACTCGATGGTGCCGGGCGGCTTGGAGGTTACGTCATAGACGACGCGGTTGATGCCTTTCACCTCATTGATAATGCGCGTGGCGGCGCGGCCAAGGAACTCCATGTCGAAATGATAGAAATCGGCAGTCATGCCGTCCACGGAGGTCACCGCGCGTAGCGCCAGGACGGAATCGTAGGTACGTCCATCGCCCATCACGCCCACTGTCTGCACCGGCAGCAGCACAGCGAAGGCCTGCCAGATGGCGTCATAAAGGCCGGCCTTGCGTATCTCGTCCAGATAGATGGCATCGGCCTCGCGCAGGATCTCCAGCTTTTCTCGGGTAACGCCGCCCGGGCAGCGGATCGCAAGCCCCGGGCCGGGAAAGGGGTGGCGACCGATGAAGCTTTCGGGCAGGCCCAGCTCCTTGCCAAGCGCGCGCACCTCGTCCTTGAACAGCTCGCGAAGCGGCTCGACCAGCTTCATGTTCATGCGCTCCGGCAAGCCGCCGACATTGTGGTGGGACTTGATGGTGGAAGAGGTCGCACCGGTAAAGGAAACGCTTTCTATCACGTCCGGATAGAGAGTTCCCTGAGCCAGAAAATCGGCGCCGCCCAGCTTCTTCGCCTCTTCCTCGAATACTTCAATGAAAAGCCGGCCGATGGTCTTGCGCTTGGCTTCGGGGTCGGTCAGGCCCTCCAGCGCCGAGATGAAGCGATCGGAAGCGTCGACCAGAATCAGCGGCAGGTTGTAATGCTGGTGGAACATTGCCACCACATCGGCGGCCTCGTTCTTGCGCATCAATCCGTGGTCGACCAGGATGCAGGTAAGCTGGTCGCCCACCGCCTCATGGATGAGAAGCGCCGCCACGGACGAATCCACCCCGCCCGAGAGCGCGCAGATTACCTTGCCCGTGCCGACCTGCTGGCGGATGGCCTCGACAGCTTGGCCGCGATATGCGGCCATGGTCCACTTTGCTTCGAGTCCCGCGATGCGATGGACGAAGTTCTGCAGCAGCTTCGCGCCATCCGGCGTATGGGCGACTTCAGGATGGAACTGGACAGCGTAGAATTTCCGCCGCTCGTCTGCGATTGCCGCGAAGGGGGCGCCTGTCGAGGTCCCGACGACCTGGAAACCGGGCGGCAGTGCCGTGACGCGGTCGCCATGGCTCATCCACACCTGGTGGCGCGTTCCCTTTGCCCAGACACCCTCAAACAGCGCGCAATCCTCCTGGACTTCCAGAAAGGCGCGGCCGAACTCGCGGTGGTGCCCGGCTTCCACCTTGCCGCCGAGTTGCGCGCACATGGTCTGCTCGCCATAACAGATGCCGAGCACGGGAATGCCGGCGGAAAACACGGCTTCGGGCGCACGCGGGGAACCGATCTCGACTGTGGAATGGGGGCTGCCGGAAAGGATCACGGCTTTTGGCCCGATGCGCCGGAATGCTTCGTCGGCCGATTGAAAAGGCACGATCTGGCAATAGACGCCGGCTTCGCGCACGCGCCTGGCGATCAGCTGGGTGACCTGGCTGCCAAAATCGATGATCAGAACGGTGTCGGGATGCGTTGTCATGGCGAGCCTTTAAGGAAAGATGCGATTCGGCGCAATGGGCGCGGCCGTGCCCGGTAGCCGCACCGCACCGGAAGCGAGGCTCTGTTCCAGGATCTGGACCGCCGCAGCCAGCTTCTCGTCAATGACGTGCAGATATTCGGTCCAGTCGCTAATGTGCCGCAGCTCTTCGGCGCCATCGGATATGCCGCGCAATGCCACAAGCGGCACGCTGAAGAGCTGGCATGCACGCAGACAGGCGAAAGTTTCCATGTCCACCATATCGGCGGCGATGCAGTCATAGTCCGTACCGGAGATGACCTTGGCGCCGGTTGATAGCGTTGCCTCGGGGATCCCGGGAATCCGCAGCGGCAAAGGCATGTCGGCAGGCAGGTCCGTAAAAGGGGTGCGCCCTTTCTCGAAGCCGAGCGCGGAAGCATCCATGTCGCGGTAGCTGACTGAAACAGCCTGGTAGACCTCTGTCTGCTTCAGCTTTTTCGACCCTGCGGAACCTAGCGACACGACCAGGTCTGGCATGGCGCCCCTGCTGTCGAGCAGCGCAAGTTCCGCGCCGACGCGCACGCCGGCCTCGACCGGTCCGACGCCGCTCATCAGCGGCACGAAAAGCCGCTTCAGATCCGGGCCGTACTCCGCCTCCACCGCCATGACGAAGAGAAGGGACTTTCCCCGGATCGGGGTGGGGCGGCCAATCTAAACCCTTTAGGCTTTCGGTCCCGTTAACCCCATTCTTGTT
>QGUU01000062.1 GCA_003242525.1 Pseudomonadota bacterium
AACCATCTTCTTGGCATAGGCCGCGTCGTGCCAGCCGCCGACCTTGACCCACTTGCCGGGTTCGAGATCCTTATAGTGTTCGAAGAAATGCGCCACCTGGTCGAGCGTGATTTCCGGCAGGTCGGTATAGTTGAACACATTTTCGTAGCGCCGGGTGATATGCGGCGAGGGCACGGCAAGCACCTTCTCGTCCACGCCGGCATTGTCCTCCATCAGAAGCACCCCGATTGGCCGCACATTTATGACGCAACCCGGCAACAGCTCGCGCGTGTTGCAAACCAGCACGTCGATGGGGTCGCCATCGCCGGAAAGCGTATGCGGCACGAAGCCGTAATTCCCGGGATAACGCATGGAGGTGTAGAGGAAGCGGTCGACGAACAGCGCGCCCGCTTTCTTGTCCATCTCATATTTGATCGGCTGGCCGCCGATGGGCACTTCGATGATGACGTTGAGGTCTTCGGGAGGATTTTTCCCGGTGGATACGGCGTCTATGCGCATGGAGAACCCTTTTTTGCGCCCATCCGATAAAGGGGCGGGCACCACAAATCAATGCGGCGAAAAGGACTATGTCAGCCGGCTGTCAGACTATTCCCAGACGAAGGCGACCTTTTTCAGCGCCTTGTTTTCGAACACCTCGACGCCTTCGGCAATGTCGCGACCGCCAGCGCCGGCATAGAAGGCGAGCGCATTGTCATTGTCTTCCAGGGCCCAGACGACCAGCCCCTTGAGCCCATGGTCGGCCAACTTCTTCCGCGCGGCAGCAAACAGCCGGCTTCCAAGCCCGATACCCTGGTATTCGGGGCGAAGGTAGAGTTCGTAGATTTCGCCCTGCTGCCGGAGCTCCTTCGAACGGTTCCTGCCGAGCGTGGCATAGCCCGCAATCCTGCCCCCGATCTCGATCACCAGGACCGTGGCGGCGCGGCGGATGGCATTCGCCCACCAGTCAGGGCCACGCCGGTTTATCATCGATGTCAGCGTCCGGTGCGGAATGATGCCGGCATAGGCGCCGCGCCACGCCTCGAAATGCACCTCGGCGATCTGCTTCGCGTCGCGCGGCTCGGCCCGCCTGATGTCGATGGTCACCGTATTCATGATTTGTTAACCATAGACCCGGCGCAGGCGATTGCAAGAATGATGGAGGGTGCGGGCGTCGATTACGCACAACGACCGTAATATGCCGGCGCCTGGGCGCGGCTCAAATCTCGACCAGATGGTCATCCAGTTCGTTGGCGTCCCCGGGTGAAACCGGAAAATGCTCGGCCAGCACATGGCCGACCGCATCGATCGCCTGAACGAAGCCATCGGCCAACCGGCCGGTGGCCGCCTGCGCGACGAGGTTGCGGACTATGTCGTCCCAGACATCCTGCTCCACGCGGTCGTTTATGCCCGCATCGGCGATTACCTCAGCGTAACGCTCGGCCAGCGAAACAAAGATCAGCACGCCGGTACGCGCCGCAGTGAGATGCACATTGCGGGCAAGGAACTGTTTCATGGCGTTGGCGTGAGCCGCCTTGTAGCGCACAGCCCGCGGCACCAGGTGGATGCGCAGCCGGGGCGCCAGCCACAAAAGCGCATAAATGCAGAACGCGGCAAGCGCCTGGGCCGCCACGAAAGCCGGGAGCCGCACCGACAGCCACAGATATTCCAGCCCGAAGGCTACCGCGGCGCTGGCCAGCAGCATGGCGACAGTAGCGGTAAAGGCGGCCGGGAAGAAATAGCCATCGCTGGCGCGGGCGACGACGCAGTATATTTCCGCGTCCGTTCTTGATTCCGCCGCCCGGATGGCGGCGGTGATGCGGGTGTGTTCCTCCGGCGTAATGGCGTGTGTTCGCATCGCTCTACCAGCCCCCCGACGAACCGCCGCCACCCGAGGAGCCTCCGCCTCCTGAAAAGCCACCCCCGCCAGACGACCAGCCGCCTCCGCCGGAAGACCATCCACCTCCGCCTGAAGACCATCCACTGCCCGACGACCAGCCCCCACGCGACGAGCCTCTTCTTCGTGTGTCGAAGGTCATGCCGAGCCAGCGGTATTTCCCCGGACCGATCTTCCTGCCGAATATCGGCGGCAGGACGGCCATGGCGATGCTGCCGAAGAAGATCGTGGCCCAGATGGAAACGAAGATGAACATGATGATCAGGTCGGCATCGATCGGGCTTTCCTGCTGGTTGCGTGCGGCGCGCGCCTCCAACTCCTCCGGATGGCCCTCCAGCACCATGATCATGTCATCCACGGCCTTGGTGATGCCGCCCGCGAAATCTCCGGCACGGAACGCCGGCACCATGTCGTTCTCGATGATGAGCTTGGTATGCAGATCCGTCAGCGTGCCTTCCAGCCCGTAGCCAACCTCGATCCGCATCTTGCGGTCATCCCTGGCCACAAGCAGCAGCACGCCATTGTTCTCGCCGGCCTGGCCGAGCCCCCAGGCGCGGAAAAGACGGTTGGCGTACGGCTCAATTGCCTCTCCGCCCAGAGACGGCACCGTTGCCACCACGATCTGATCCGAGCTCTTCTTCTCGAAATCCGCCAGCTTCTGCACCAGCGCTGCCTCGGTGGCGGCGTCGATCAGACCGGCATCGTCGACGACGCGGCCGGTGAGGCTGGGCAGGTCCGCCGCCGCCCTGGCCAACGGCAGGAAGAAGGCAAGCAGCAAAATGCCCAGTATGACTGGCCGCCCAATGGAGCGCGCCAGAGGCTGGAAGCCTTGCTGCACCGCGGAAAGACGCATTGAATGCGATCAGCCGCCCTGGCCGCCGGCGCCGAAATCCACTTTCGGCACCTCCAGCTTGTCTTCGGCAACGGTGAAGTTCTGGAATGGCTTGTTGTCTCGGAACCAGAATGTGGCCCACAGGACAGAGGGGAAGGTGCGCAGGGTCAGGTTGTAGGCCCTGACCGCCTCGATATAGTCGCGCCGGGCTACCGCTATGCGGTTTTCCGTGCCTTCAAGTTGTGCCTGCAGGGCAAGGAAGTTCTGGTTTGCCTTGAGGTCGGGATAGTTCTCCGAAATGGCGAGCAGGCGCGACAGGGCGCTGGTCAGCCCGGATTGGCTTTCCTGGAATTTTCGGAATGCCTCGGGGTCGCTCAGCGTCTCCGCCGTCACCGTCACCTGAGTCGCCCGGGCGCGGGCCTCGACCACGGCCTGGAGCGTGTCCCTTTCATGCGCGGCATATCCCTTCACGGTCTCGACCAGGTTTGGGATCAGGTCCGCCCGACGCTGATACTGATTCAGCACCTCGCTCCATGCCGCCTTGGCGTTTTCTTCCGCGGTAGGGATGGTGTTGTAGCCGCAACCGGCAAGCACGGGCAGGAGAAGCGCCAGGACAAGGAAAGTGGCCAAGGTGCGGACGGGAGCAAGCGGAGACTGGCGCAGGGCGAGCATGGGCATCCTCATGAGTTCCTGGCCACGAGCATTAGCACAAACAATGGTTGAGAAAAGGGCGGCCATTGTCTGCGCCCCGTGGAAACGGATAAGTTCGACGCCAAACGGAGCAGGGCAATGGCGCCACACAAGGATGACAAGGGCGAGGAAGAGTCGCGCCGGATCCTGGAACGGATCGGGCGCGAAGGCGAATCGGGTGGCGTCTCACTGCTGGCCCGAACCTCCCGAAGCGTTCGCGATCATGTGACCGCGGCCGATATCGACCAGACGGACCGGATCGAATATTGGGGCACCCGGATCGGCCGCTCGCTGGGCCTTGTGCTGGTCGTCGCGATGATGATCTGGCTGGCCCTCCACCTTTACGGCCGGGGTTAAGCCATGGGCGAGGAGACCTCCCCGGCGAGGCGTGCCGTCATCGTCATTTCCAGCCATGTCGTGCGCGGCACCGTCGGCAACCGCGCGGCGGTTTTTGCGCTGGAGGTTCTGGGCTTTCCCGTGTGGGCCGTGCCGACCGTCGTGCTGCCCTGGCACCCTGGCCATGGCCGGGGAACCCGCATCGTCCCGCCGCCGGAACAGTTTCACTCTCTGATGAAGGATCTGCAGCGTGCGCCGTGGTTGCGCGAGGTCGATGCCGTGCTGACCGGCTATCTCGGCGAAGCATCTCAGGCCGAAGCAGTGGCTGATCTGGTCAAAGCAGTGAAAGCATGCAATCCCGGGACGCTTTATGTCTGTGACCCGGTCATAGGCGACTCTGGCGGTCTCTATGTGCCGGAAGCCACGGCCCATGCGGTCCGCGATCAATTGTTACCGTTGGCCGACCTGGCGACGCCTAACCGCTACGAACTGGAATGGCTGTCAGCAGCGAAATTGCCGGACCTGCGGTCAACCATTGCTGCCGCGCTTGATGCGCCCCCGCCGGCCATGCTGGTGACATCGGCGCCGGCGATGCTGGCGGAGCGGACGGGTAACCTGTTCCTGGACGCTGGCCATGCGCTTCTTGCCGAACATCGCATGATCGAGAAGCCGCCCAACGGGCTGGGAGACCTGACCGCGGCGGTATACCTGGCGCGCATGCTTTCCGGCCAGCCGCCTGCCACGGCGCTGCAATCCACCACCGCGGCCGTCTATGAAATCCTCGCCAAAACGGCGAAGCGAGGCGGCGATGAACTGCAGCTGGAAACCGACAAGCAAAGCCTGCTGCACCCGATGGCGACGGTCCAGTTGCACCATCTGCTCCATCCCGGCCACAGCCGGCGTGCCTGACGCTTCGCTCACCCAATGTCGAAGCGCGCAATCACCGGCACATGGTCGGACGGCCGATCCCACCCGCGTGCCTCGCGCAATATGTCATAACCGGTGAAGCGCGGAACGAGATTGGGAGACGACCAGACATGGTCGAGCCGACGCCCCCTGTTGGATGCCTCCCAGTCACGCGCGCGATAGCTCCACCAGGTGTAGAGCTTCTGTTCGTAGGGGATGTTGAGGCGCATGAGGTCGACCCAGCCTGCGGCCTCGCGCATTGCCTCGAAGCTCTCCGTCTCGACGGGCGTGTGGCTGACCACATTGAGCAACTGCTTGTGCGACCAGACATCATGTTCAAGTGGTGCGATGTTGAGGTCCCCCACCAGGATAGATGCTGAGGCAGCGTCATGCTCGGCACGCACCTCGTTCATTTCGGCAACGAAATCGAGTTTGTGCTTGAACTTCCAGTTGACTACCGGATCAGGCTCGTCGCCCCCTGCGGGTACGTAGAAATTGTGTAGCAGAACGGGAGCGCCGCCGGCCTGGAACCGCACGGCAACGTGCCGGCTGTCGTCGATCCCGCAGAAGCGGCGCCTTTCGATGAGTTCCAGCGGCCGCCGCGATACCGTGGCCACGCCGTGGTACCCCTTCTGGCCGTGCACCGCGATATGCTCATAGCCAAGATTGCGAAATGCCTCGAACGGGAAGAGATCGTCCGGGCATTTGGTTTCCTGCAGACACAATATGTCGGGCTTCCGCTCGATAAGCAGCCTTTCCACGAGAGGCATGCGCAGGCGAACGGAATTGATGTTCCAGGTGGCGATGGTGAGAGACATTCCGGCTCCGGGTCAGGCAGCCGGAACCTAGGAAAACCGGGCCGTGAAGACAAGCCGTACGCGGACCATGCGGACGCGAGGACTTCGGGCGCAGCCGCGACGCGTCAGTTTTTCCGCTTCTGGTTCCATTCGCGGTTTGCGCGATAGTCGATGGTGAACAGATCGGCGGACAGCTTCACACCTTCCTTGGTGTTGAAGATCATGACCGTCGTGTCCTTGCCTTGCGCGTCGGTGATGGTCCACTGACGCAATTCGTAGGTGTTGGGATCGAACATCATCGTGATCTTGGCGTTGCCGAACACGGACTTGTCGGCAAGTTGGATGGTGGTGAGGTCATCTTCCTGCTTGATGTCCGTCACCCTCCCGCCCGAAAGATCGATGCGATCGGCCAGCAGCAGCTTGAGCGGCGTCTTCGACAACGGATAGAGGTCTGACGTCCGGAGCTTCATGTTGAGGATGACTACGGACCGACCATCGGAAATGACGCGGAAATTCGACTTTCCGTCATAGTTGAAGCGAACCTTGCCCGGCCGCTCCAGAAAGAACTTTCCACCTGTCTGCTCACCGTTCGGTCCGAACTGGACGAATTCGCCTGCCATGGTCCGCACGGAGGAAAAATGATCGGCGATCCGTTGCGCCACCTCAGGCACGGCGGCTTGCGCCGAGGCCACCGGATTGAGGCCAGGCACCAGGTTGATTGCCGCAGCACCGGCAAAGGCCAGGCCAAAGCCAAGCAGTTCACGGCGGGTGAGGGAAAATCCGCCGGCGGATTGGGAAGCGAAGTCTTTCATGCCGGTCTCTCTTGGTTTTGTTCGTATTGTCTTTGGCCTCCCATTGGGACCTAAGTTTGGCGTCTGCTTCCTTCAACACCCCACCGTGCCTTCCGGTTCCGGCATGGCTGCCGCCCGGCTGTGGTCGCCTAGAACTTGTCCTCTTCGGTCGGCACCAGTATCTCGCGCTTGCCCGCATGGTTGGCCGGGCCGACGATACCTTCCTTCTCCATTCTCTCGATGATGGAGGCGGCACGGTTGTAGCCTATGCCGAGGCGGCGCTGGATATAGCTGGTCGAGGCCTTGCCATCCCGCAGGACAACGGCGACAGCCTGATCGTAGGGATCGTCGGAATCCTCCAGATTGCCGCCGTGGCCACCCTTGCCGGAAGGCGCGTCGTCCTCGTCATCGTCCTCCGTGATGGCATCGAGATATTCAGGCACGCCCTGCGTCTTGAGGTGCCGAACAACCTTTTCGACTTCGTCGTCGGATACGAACGGCCCGTGGACACGCTGCACGCGGCCGCCGCCGGCCATGTAGAGCATGTCGCCCATGCCGAGCAGTTGTTCCGCGCCCTGCTCGCCCAGAATCGTGCGCGAGTCGATCTTCGACGTCACCTGGAAGGAGATGCGGGTCGGGAAGTTAGCCTTGATCGTACCGGTAATGACGTCGACCGACGGGCGCTGGGTGGCCATGATGACATGGATGCCCGCGGCGCGGGCCATCTGGGCGAGGCGCTGTACCGCGCCTTCTATGTCCTTGCCGGCGACCATCATCAGGTCGGCCATTTCGTCGATGATGACCACGATATAGGGCATGGGCTGGAGGTCGAGTTCCTCCGTCTCGTAGATCGCCTCGCCCGTCTGCCGGTCGAAACCCGTCTGTACCGTTCTGCGGATGGACTCGCCCTTCTTGGCAGCCTGCGCGACCCGCTGGTTGAAGCCGTCAATGTTTCGCACGCCGACCTTGGACATCTTGCGATACCGGTCCTCCATCTCGCGCACGGTCCATTTCAGGGCGACGACGGCCTTCTTCGGATCTGTGACAACGGGCGTGAGCAGATGCGGGATGCCGTCATAGACCGAGAGTTCCAGCATCTTCGGGTCGATCATGATGAGTCGACATTCTTCCGGCCTGAGCCGGTAAAGCAGCGACAATATCATGGTGTTGATGGCGACGGACTTGCCGGAACCCGTTGTACCGGCCACCAGCAGGTGCGGCATCTTGGCGATGTCGACAATGACGGCTTCGCCATTGATGGTCTTGCCAAGGGCAAGGGCCAGCTTCGCCTTCGTTTCTTCGAAGTCGCGGCTGGCGAGGATTTCGCGCAGATAGACCGTTTCCCGGCGTGCGTTCGGCAACTCGATGCCAATGGCATTGCGCCCGGGCACCACTGCGACGCGGCAGGCTATCGCACTCATCGAGCGGGCGATGTCGTCGGCGAGCCCGATGACACGCGACGACTTGATTCCCGGCGCGGGCTCCAACTCGTAAAGGGTGACGACCGGGCCGGGGCTTACATGGATGATCTCGCCCTTGACGCCGAAATCCTCAAGGACGCCTTCCAGCAGACGGGCATTCTGCTCCAGCGCCTCCTTGGACAGGCTTAGGTCGCGGGCGACATTCTTCGGCTCCGAAAGGAAATGGAGCGACGGCATCTCGAAATGGCCGGAGGCAAGCAGCGAGGCCTGCGCCTCCCGCTGTACACGACTGCCCTGCTGCGGCCGCGGCGCCGGCGCACCAACCCGCGTAGACGCCTCCGAACGGAAGGATCGCACCTGCGGCGCGGCAGGAGCCGGATGCTGAACGCGATCGTGATCGTCGTCATCGTCGAAAAATGCTTCATCCTCCGGATCGAGCGAAGGGGCGCCCTCACCCACTACGGCGGCGAAGAATTCGGGTTCGACACGGGCACGGCCGTCGAGGCTCAGGCGGGCTTCGGCACGTTCTGCCGATTCGACGCGCTCCGCAGCACGGCGCCAGGCGCTGGGCTGCGGCTCCATCGGCAGCTCGAACTCTCCATAGTCTCGGCGCCGGGCGGCAGAACGGCGGCGCATCCAGGCACGCAGCGACAACCACCAATGCGTGACGGCTCCCAGCGCGAGTATGCCTTCGTTCTCGTCGTCCTCGTCTTCGCTCTCGAACAGGATCGAATCGGCATCGACCGGCTCCTGGCGCACCGGTTCCTCGACAACGGCGTACCCGTTGCGCCGCGAGATCAGCGCCGAGCCATAGACGAACAACCAAAGGGCCGGTGCGGCAAGCAGGGCAGCCAGCACGGCGGCGAACAGTCCGGTAGGATAACTGCCCCGGAGGCCGCCGGGAATGCGCAGCACCATGTCGCCGAATACGCCACCGAGGCCCGAGGGCAGAGGCCAGGTCGGCGGTGGTGAGATGCAGCCCACCATCGCCGCCGTCAGCAGCGAGAAGCCGAACCAGGCAAGCCCGCGCCGAGGCAGCTTGTCCACGCCGCGGGCGGAGAAAAGAAACCAGCCCCAGACAATGGCAGGCACCAGCGCAGCCACCGAGGACAGCCCGAAGAATTGCATGGCAAGGTCGGCAAACACCGCCCCGGGGTAGCCCATGGCATTGGTGACGACATTGTCGGTGGCGTGCGAGAAGCTGGGGTCGGCAACATTCCAGGTGGCAAGGCTAGCCACCGCGAAAACGACGGCCGCAAACAGGACGAGACCGGCAAGCCGCCCTATCTGCCGCCTGGCGAACGTCCTGATGCCCTGTACCGAATCGGTGAGCGCGAGCGGCGTCGATGCCCCTGAACGCATGCTGGTCCTCGTCTGTCGTGCCCCGTCACCGAGGCGGCTAACGCCTCGGGCGGATTCGGCCGCCAGACTATTTCCGCGAAGGTTAAGGGGGCTTTAACCATGCGAAATTTGGGGGTCTTTAAGAGGGCTTCCGCCTGGGATTGCCTGTCAGTCGGCGGGGTCCTGGCGAGCAGCAAGCAGGGTTTTGATCACCAGTTCCCGTCCCTCCCGGCTGATGCCCGGGCCGCCGGGCCGCTGCACGACAAGGCCCAGCGACATGAGTCGCTCGGTCAGTGCGGGGGAAAGGTCGGAATAGGGACCCCTGTTCATGCGTTTGAGCGCCGTGCGCTCCTCGCCCGTGAGATCATCCCATGTAACCGGCATTCCGGCACCCTCGGCATTCTGGCTGCGTGAGCACCGATCTTTCCATCTTTTCCGCCGGTGGCAAACATGCCAGACCGACCGGATGGTTGGCCTTGCCGGCCACCTCGCAGCCGGCAGGGAACCGGGGGGGGGGCCGGCGGGGAAAAAAAGCCGGGCCACGGAGGGGGAGGGGATTGTGCCCACCGGGTTCTCTACAACACACACACGGCGCAAGAAAAAGAAAGATGA
>QGUU01000063.1 GCA_003242525.1 Pseudomonadota bacterium
AAGAACGCATTAGGGTTTCAATTCGGGTCCGGGGTGCTGGGAATTTGGAAAAGGGAAGCGTGCCGCGTTGCGTTTCGGCTTCACCTTCGAGGGCGTTTTCCGCCAGCATCTCGTGGTGAAGGGAAGGAACCGGGATACGGCCTGGTTCTCCATCATCGACAGCGAATGGCCTGCGCTCAAAAAGGCCTATGAGGGCTGGCTCGATCCGGACAACTTTGATAGGGATGGCGTCCAGAAGCGACGCCTCCAGGAATTCCATAAGTGATTGGCGCGTAAAGTTATTCTGTTACGCGAAAGGCTCTGCCATGGCGCATGGGCATTCTCACGACCACAGCGGCCACTCCCATGGCGGCGCCGGTCACGGCACGAGCGACAAGCGGCGCGTCCTGCTCGCCGCGCTGCTTACCGGCGCTTTCATGGTGGCGGAGGCGATCGGTGGCTGGCTGACGGGGTCGCTCGCCCTGCTGGCCGATGCCGGCCACATGCTGACGGATTGTTTGGCGCTGGCGCTGGCATGGTACGCCTTCCATCTCGGTGAGCGGCCAGCCACGGAGCGCCTTACCTACGGCTTCGGGCGGGTCAAGACGCTTGTTGCATACACCAATGGCATTGCCATCTTTGTCATCGCCCTGTGGATTGTCTATGAGGCCTGGCAACGCTTCCAGGCACCGCCGCCGGTGCTGGGCGGACCGATGCTGGTTGTCGCCATCATCGGCCTCCTGGTCAATATTGCCGGTTTCTTCATCCTGCATGGCGGAGACCGCGACAGCCTCAACATGCGCGGGGCGATCCTGCATGTACTCGGCGATCTCCTGGGCTCGGTCGCTGCCATCGCCGCGGCGCTCGTCATCCTGGCCACGGGCTGGACGCCCATTGATCCGATCCTGTCGGTCCTGGTCGCAGTCCTGATCCTGGGCACGGCCTGGCGGTTGACGCGCGATGCGGCGCATGTTCTGCTGGAGGGAACGCCTCCAAGTCTCGACCGTGACGCGATTGCGCGCGACATCGAGCAAAGCGTTTCGGGCGTGCGCGAAGTGCATCACATGCATGTCTGGTCAATGGACGGGAGCCACTTCGTTGCCACGCTTCACGCCTGTCTGCATGAGGGGACGGACGCCCACATGGCCATAAGTGCCATTAAGGTTCGCCTGGCCGCTGAACATGGCATACAACACGCCACGGTCGAGCCGGAATATGGAAGGTGCGCCGATGACACGCTCGGCCGTGACCATCATGAAGGAGGGGAGCATGGGCACGATCATGCGTCTCACGGGGGACACCAGCCGCCCGCTCATCGGCGGCACTACCACTAGGGCCATGTGGCAATGAGGGATAGCGAAACCCTCAAGACGGCAGTCGCCGCCTTTGCAATACTCTTCGGCTTCGGCATCTTCGCCTATTTCCTGCCCACGCTCATGATGGCCGCGGCCAACATCTCGCAAGCGCTTGCCGTGGCCGTCGGCGTCGTGTTCGTACTGGCGTTGTTTGTCCTCCTGTGGCTGCGGGGCCGCTCGCAGCGGAAAGGATAGGCCATGCGCATCCTCGTCACGGGGGCGGCGGGCATGATAGGGCGCAAGCTCGTGGAGAGGTTGGCGCGCCTAGGCTCGCTGCGAGGGCAGACCATCGACGCGTTCGACCTGCACGACATCGTGCCGGCCGAAGTGCCGGAGACGGAAGCGGCCGTCGACATCCTGGCCAGCGACCTGGCTCGCGCGGGCGTGGCCGAGGAACTGGTTGCGGCAAAACCGGACGTGATCTTTCATCTGGCGGGGGTAGTATCCGGCGAAGCCGAGGCAAATTTCGAGCTCGGCTACAGGGTCAATCTTGACGGTACGCGAGCATTGTTCGATGCCATACGCGCGAGCGGGCAGGGGCCGCGCGTCGTGTTCACCTCTTCCATTGCCGTGTTCGGGGCGCCGTTTCCCGATGTGATCCCAGATGAGTTCCATCCAACGCCGCTCAGCTCATACGGTACGCAGAAGCTCATCGGCGAGGCATTGCTGGCCGATTATACGCGGCGGGGGTTTTTCGACGGCATCGGCATCCGCCTGCCGACCATCTGCGTAAGGCCGGGCAAGCCAAACAAGGCGGCATCCGGGTTCTTTTCAGGAATAATCCGAGAGCCGCTGGCTGGGAAAGAGGCGGTGCTGCCGGTGCCGCGCTCGGTATTGCACACTCATGCCAGTCCGCGCTCTGCCGTGAACTTCCTCATCCATGCGGCCGAGATCGACGGGGAGCGCGTGGGGCCGCGCCGCAACCTGACCATGCCTGGCGTTTCCGTCACCGTGGGCGAGCAGATCGAAGCGTTGGGCCGGATCGCCGGCAGCAAGGTCACCCGGCTGATCCGCGAGGAGCCTGACGAGACAATCTGGTCGATCGTGAAGAACTGGCCAACCCGCTTCGAAGCCAGGCGCGCGCGTGAGCTGGGCTTTGAGGCGGAGCAAAGCTTCGACGAGATCATCCAGGCGCATATCGAGGATGAAAGAATAGAACTGTCCAACTGACGCCGCGCGCTATACGGCGGCTAGGCTGGCCGAAAGCAGCAGCAGGCCGAACAGGAAGACGAGGGCGGCGCCACCGATCTCGACGGCGCCGTGAATGCGGTCGCCCCAACGCCCTCCGCCGGCGAGCGCCACTGCCCAGTCCTTCGCCGTGACGGCAAGCGTTGCCAGTATCGCCACGGTGATGGCCGTTCCAAGCGCCATGGCGAGAACCGACAGGACGCCGCCCAGCCAGAGGCCATTGAGGAAGGCAAAGGACAGGACGATCAATGCGCCTGAACAAGGGCGTATTCCCACTGCCGTAACCGCTGCCCAGGCAGCACTCCGGTCGAGCCGCTCGCCCGAGATCGTGGAAGGGTCCACGGCGTGGCTGTGCCCGCAACTCTCGCACACCGTGCCGGCGGCGCGATCGTGGCTGCAGAGCGGTGTCGGGCTCGCGTCCGGGTGATTGAGTCGGGCGCGGCGCATGGTGCGGCCGCCTTGTGGCGATGCGCTGTGAAGAGCATCCCCGCCGGCAGTTGACAGGCTGTAGACCGGAGGACGGCAGAAGGCGGCGAGAAGGGCGGGGCTTGCCTTCTTCCACAGCAGCCAGGCGCCGAAGCCCGTAATGAAGACGTAGCTGGCAATCTCCAGGAACCAGGCCGCATCTGTCATGGATATTGCCGCGCCGCGCAGGACGAGAAAGGCGACCAGCATCAGGGCAATTGCGGTGAACGCCTGCAGGAGGGCGGAAACGAAGGAGAGCAGGATGCCGCGCCGCAGCGCGACCTCGTTCGCCACCATATAGGCAGAGATCACCGCCTTGCCGTGCCCCGGTCCGGCGGCGTGGAAAACGCCATAAAGGAAGGAAAGGCCGAGGAGGACCCAGAGCTTGGAGTCGTCCTGTCGCATCGCTTTCATGGCACCGGCGAGCGCCCGATAGAACTCCTGCTGCTTGAGGTTTATCCACGCAAGCTGCCGGGCGAAAAGGCCGGTGCTGACCGGCATCGCATCATTGGTGCCGATGCCGAGCGAGCTTTGTGCAAGGGCGTCGCCGGTCACGGCCAATGCCAGCATGGCCGCAGCCAGGATCGCCACCGCAAGCGAAGCAACCCGTATCTTTCCGGGTGTCGCATTCAAGGATTGGCCTGTCATTGCGTGCAGGTCAGCTGAAGCTTGGTTGCGAATATCTTGCTCAGGTCATTGCCGGACGGATCGTTGAAAAATGCCTCCGTAAGGGTCTGTTGGTTCTGCGCAATCGCCGTGTCGGGGTCCGGGCGAATGACCTGGCGGCTGCAGGCCGCGGGCAGTCTATCAACCGCCATGTGGTCGTCCTCGATGAATTCGAGGGCGGTGTAGAATGTGGGATCGTAGACGGCCAGATCGATGATGCCCGAGAGGCCGATCGGCTCCTCGGGCTTGGATTCGAAAAGGACAATCAGCTGCCCGTCGTCGAAATTCGTCATGATCTGCGACGGAGCATTCATCTTCACGTCCCTGCCATCGGCCGTGACGATCTGGAAATAGTTATATTCGGCCAGAGACGAGGAAATGGTGTCGGCCACCTCATTCAGTTCTTCGTCATCCAGTTTCAGGTCGGCATTGCTGTCGAATTCCAGCATA
Source organism: Pseudomonadota bacterium (assembly GCA_003242525.1). Classification (GTDB taxonomy): domain Bacteria; phylum Pseudomonadota; class Alphaproteobacteria; order Rhizobiales; family Rhizobiaceae; genus Mesorhizobium. Next base: position 4,104 of record QGUU01000063.1, read on the forward strand.
ACCGTGCTGGAGAAAAGCTCGTCGAAGCGCCACAGATGGCGCAGTGATATCACGCTGCGATCGTCGGGTGACAGAACCACGTCGAGCCTGGCTTCGGCGAAGACATGAGGGTGCAGGCGGGCCCCGCCGGTCATGCCAAGCAGCGCCGCGCATGCAGCGGCCACGATCGCAACCGGCCTTTTCAGCATTGCACCTCGCAGGCGTGATTCGTTCGAATGGAGCCGATGGACATCACAAAGCCGGCGGAATTGGGACGGGTCGGCGCGGCCTCATGCCGCCTCGCGTGCCTTGAACCATTGCACCAGGAAATCGACAAAAACGCGAACCTTTGCCGGCAGGTAGCGGCGGTGCGGATAGACGGCAAAGATGCCGCCGCCCTGCAGGATGCGCTCGTCCAGCACCGGAAGCAGCCGGCCGCTCATTATTTCGGGCGCAGCGATGAAATCCGGCAACACGGCGAAACCCAGGCCGGCGACGGCGGCCGCTCGCGCGGCGATTGGACTGTTCACCTCTATCGGTCCGGAAACTGCGACACTGATCGTCTCGTCGTCGTCTCCCCTGAACGGCCAGTTGGCAAGCCAGCGACCGTTCGTGTCTATGATGCAGGGCGCGCGGGCAAGGTCGCGCGGATGCGCCGGCATGCCCACTTGCTCGATCAGCTCCGGCGCGCCACATACGCGTATGGAGAACGGCGCCAAACGGCGGGCGATGAGGGAGGAACTCTCCAGGCGCGAAATCCGGATAGCGAGGTCGAATCCCTCTTCGACAAGGTCGACGAAGCGGTCGTCGAGATGGATCTCGAGCACGATGTCGGGATGCTGTTTTGCGAAGTCGATCAGCGATTCGCCAACGGGGGCGTCGGCGAAGGTGCGGGGAGCCGTCAACTTTATCCGCCCCCGCACATCGCCCGAGGATTCGCGTACGCTGTCGGCGAGGCTGTCGATCTCGCGCACGATCTCGGATGCGCGGCGATAATAGGTGTGGCCGGCCTCCGTGAGCGAGAATTGCCGTGTCGTGCGATTGAGCAACAACGCGCCGAGTTCGTCCTCCAGCTCGCGCACATATTTGGAAAGGAGCGCCTTGGAGCGGCCGATCTTGCGCGCGGCGGCAGAAAAGCCTTCGGCTTCCACCACCTCGATAAAGGCGCGCATGCGCGTGAGAGTATCCATCGGTCACATCCTTCCGGCTGCTTGCAGGATCCGGCAACCCAGCGCGATGAGGCCCAGGTCGCTGACGGCGGCGTCGAGTATGTCCTTCACGCCGAACTCGAGCGCTATCAAAGGTCTTGTTTCTCCATTGGAAACGAAGGCTTGCGGGTGCCAAGGAAATGCGTTCAGGGGAGGAACAGTGCCTGTCATCGTTCAGTCAGCGGATACAGTTTTCGCACCATCGTTCGCTGGTGCGATTTTTTCAACCTGACCGGCGATTTTATTTGATTGTAAATGACGATGTCCCTATATGGCGCCTTGCCCAAAGTCGCACGTGCCTGTGGGCGTCCCCCGAGCCTCGGAATGGCGAGGTGATCGGGACGGTACCCGGGGAGTAACGAACCCGGTCGGTCAAGTGGCCAGCCACATGATCGAGGACGTCTTGAAGCAACGACGGTGCGGGCCTTTCTGGTGTCTGCCGATCGTCCATAGATCGGGGTTACTGAAGAGGCACACCTTCATTGCCGGCAGTGCGGTTGGGGTTTCCCATCCAAGCCAAGGCAGACAAAGCGGACATTCGGCCGGGCGGCCGGAAGTCCATCGCCGCGAGACGGCAACCCACGGTCCCGGTGTCTCCACCGGCCGGGTCCGGAGAGGAAGCGTCCCGCACTTTGTTTGACCGCATGCAAGCGTGGCCCGCAGGCCCGCGCGCATGAGCTTGCCTGCGCGCAAGCGCGGCTGGAGAGACTTCCATGGCCACACAGCGCATTCTCGATTTCCTTGCCACGCGACGTCCGAGCGGACCTTGCCTCATCGTCGACCTCGAAGTGGTCCGCGACAATTTCAACGCGTTTCGCCGCGCCTTGCCCGACTCGAAGATCTATTATGCGGTGAAGGCCAACCCTGCACCGGAGATCCTGCGCCTGCTTGCCTCCATGGGGTCGTCCTTCGATACGGCCTCGGTAGCCGAGATCGAGATGGCAATGGATGCGGGCGCGCCGGCCGAGCGCATCAGCTATGGCAACACCATCAAGAAGGAGCGCGACATTGCCCGCGCATTCGAGCTCGGCATCCGGCTGTTTGCAGTGGATTGCGTTGAAGAGGTGGAGAAGGTGGCGCGTGCGGCGCCCGGCAGTCGTGTTTTCTGCCGTGTGCTTACGGATGGCGCGGGTGCGGAGTGGCCGCTGTCCAGGAAGTTCGGATGCGTGCCGGCCTTGGCGGTAGACGTGCTGCGGCAGGCGAAGACGCTGGGCCTCGATGCTTACGGCGTGTCCTTTCATGTCGGCTCGCAGCAAACCGATCTCGATGCCTGGGACCGTGCGCTGAGCGATGCCAGGCAGGTGTTCGATGCGCTGGCGGCCGAAGGAATCATGCTGAGGATGGTCAACATGGGCGGCGGTTTCCCCACTCGCTATCTCAGGGACGTGCCGGCGGCCGAAGCTTATGGCGAGGCGATCTTTGGCGCACTGTCGAGGCATTTCGGCAACCGCATTCCCGAGACCATCATCGAGCCGGGCCGCGGCATGGTAGGCAATGCCGGAGTGATCAAGTCGGAAGTGGTGCTGATCTCGAAGAAGGCGGACAATGACAATGTGCGCTGGGTCTATCTAGACATTGGCAAGTTCGGTGGGCTTGCCGAGACGATGGATGAGGCCATCCGCTATCCGCTCATCACGCCGCGAGATGGCGACGAAACGGCGCCGTGCGTGCTTGCGGGGCCGACTTGCGATTCGGCCGACGTGATGTACGAGAAGACGCCATACCCGCTTCCAGTCACCCTCACGATCGGAGACGAGGTGCTGATCGAAGGCACCGGCGCCTATACGACGACGTATTCTTCCGTGGCCTTCAACGGTTTCGAGCCGCTGCGATCCTACGTGATCTGACGGCTTCGGCCGCCAGATCGCCCGGCAAGGCGGACCACCCGTCCGCCTTCGCTTGAGGAACGATCTTCGCTCGCGAGAGGATTCTGCGGATATGAACATCGCAAGAGTGGCGCCCACCGAGAGTCTGGATTTCAGCATTGGTGCCGAGACCGATGAGGACATCGCGGCGAGGGAAGCCTTGCTTGACCGCGCCATGGGGCCCGGACGCAAGCGCAAGTCTTCGGAAAAGCTGCGTCGCGGACGTCGGCCGTCCGAAGGTTTGGCATTCATCGCTCGTGATGCGAGCGGTACAGTGGTGGGAACGGTCCGACTGTGGGACGTGACGTTCGGGGCTGGTTCCTCCGGCCTGGTCACGGGACCGTGGCTCAAAGCCGAAGGGAGTGCCCAGCCTACAGGCCCTTCGGCTGTTGCTCATTCCTTCCAGTCTGGAAAGAAGGGCGCGCTGCTGCTTGGCCCGCTCGCCGTCGAGCCTTCGCTGAAGGGTGCGGGCATCGGGTCCGCATTGATGCGGCATGCCATAGCGGAGGCGGCTCGGCTTGGCCACGGCGCAATTCTGCTCGTCGGCGACGCGCCCTATTACCAGCGTTTCGGCTTCTCGGCCGACAAGACCGGCATGCTTGCCATGCCGGGTCCCTATGAGCGGCACCGGCTGCTGGCGCTGGAGCTGGAACCCGGCGTGCTCGATGGCGCAGCCGGTGTGCTCAAGGCTGCCGGCAGGAAATGCTCGCCAGCCATGCGGCCGCATGGCTGGGCCGCCTGACAGCGACGCTGGACTCTTCCCAGGACGGGCGCTCAGCCAACCAATTGGCTGAGCGCCATGGCGACGGACATGTCGCCCTCGATCCTCAGCTTTCCCGTCATGAAGGCAGTGGTCGGGTTCAACTCGCCGGCGATCATGGATTCCAGATCGTCGAGCGACAGGCTGATGGTGCAGTCGGCAGGGCCATCCGTGGTCGAGACCGTTCCGCCGTCGATGAGAATGACGCCGTCGGCGCCGGTGTCGAACTTTACCGAGCGGTCGAAGCCGGCACTTGCCACCTGTGGTTTGAGTTTTTCGGCGATGTCCTGGATGCCCATGAGGTGTCTCGCTGTTCCTTGATTCCGATGGCTTCACCTTGCCTGAACGGCGCGGCAAAGCAAAGTCTGCAAAGGAAGCGGGCACCGGCCGTCCGAGCGGTTATGCTGTTGCTTGCAGGGAGCCGCCCGCGGCTGTGGTTTGCGACGGCCACGCCGGGCGCTTGTCACTGTTCCTGAGTGGCCTGGTTTTTTCTTCTGGCCGCCTCCGCGCTGCTTTGGCGGCGCTTGACGGCATTGTCGCGGATCTCGTCCCTCGAAAGGAAATTGACCTGGTCGACCAGCACGTCGTGCACGAGTTCGGCGCCGACCCGTTCGTTGACCGAGTCACGGATATTCTTGCGGAACGCGTCCAGGTCCAGGGTTGACGTCCGGGTGAAGTCGAGCTGCGGATTGGAATAAAGGTAGGAATAGACCTGGTCGGCCAGAAGGGCCTTTGCCGGTACCGAAAGCTTTTTCAGTTGCGAAGGATCGGCAGTAAAGACGAGTTTGGTCAGGAAATAGCCCTGTACCGCAGCGTCGCGGATCAGCGGAACGGAAATGATATCGCTATCGACATAGTCCAGGCCACCGAGCAGGGGCTTCGTCGTCTCGCTCGGGTCCTGGCCGGCGACCTGGTATGAATAGAAGACGGCGCCGACGGTGGCGGCGCAGATCCATAGCGCGGCTGCCGCGAACTTGATCATTCTGCAAAACTCATGGCTGCGACCAGCCGAATTCATCCTCGGAATAGGTGCCGTCGGCCTCGGCGCGCTGTATGGTGTTCGTCAGCAGATTGGCAACTTCCGCGACGGCGCTCAGATGTGCGCGGATGGCGGCCTCATTCCTTGCCAGCTTTTCGCGCAACCGCAGCAGCCCTTCGCGGTGCTCGGCCAGCAGTTCTGCCCGGTCCAGGCTCTTCATGGCTCGGTTGAGCTCGTAGAGATAGCGGCTCTTGCGCGCGTTGGAGGCTTTCAGGTCAAAGCCCGCGCTGGCGCGGATGCCCGCGGTTTCCTCTTCAACTGCCGCCTCGATGCGGCCGAGTAGCGCGCTGAAACTGGCAAGAGGCCGTTTTTTCAAGGGCGGCTCGGGCATGTTGGCCTGCATTGGCAGATTGGCTCCGAATTCCGAATAGCTTTTCATGGCGCAGTCTTTCCTGCGGTTGCGGTGCTTGCCGCCTCGTCGTCAAGGGAACGGATGATGCTACGTTGGACCTGCTGCACGAGCGACGCTGAGAGGCTTTCCAACTGGTCGAGCGCCGCGCGTTCCGTACTTTGGGAAACATTGCCCACGGGCACGACGCGCTTGCCTTCCATATAGTGGTCGGCCAGCATGTTCCTGGCGATGCCGATGCCGCCACGC
>QGUU01000520.1 GCA_003242525.1 Pseudomonadota bacterium
CGGGCCGGCGCCGGCGCCGGCGCGCACGCCGAGCGACACGCCGTTGACCACGGTGCGCCCCTTGTAGCTCTTGGTCAGGCCACGTGCGATCAGCGTTCCCTTGAGGCTTGCCCTGTGGTCTGCCGTCAGCGGTTCGGCTGGCGCATCCGACTTCCGTTTCAAAAATTGCAGCATACGGTCACGGGTTCTGTGAATCGGGGGTAAGCGACATCTGGACTCGCCCGCCGCAGCCTTCGACCTGAGCCAACCCCGTCTTCATCTGCACCGTCAGCTTGCATCCGACCAGGACATTCGGCCCCTGTGTCAGCACCACCTTGTCGCCGGAGAGAACGAGCACCTCGGTCTTCATGTCGAAAGACCCCTTGTCGCCCGTGGCAACCTGATCTTCGGACTTGATGTAGACCTTCTCGTCCACCTCGATGTGGTCGATGCCGCTCGCTCCCGTCATGGCGGAAGATCCGCCGCTATCACTGCCGGCCTTGTCGTCCTTGACGTAGTAGACCTTCATCCTCCCGGACTTGAGCAAGGTGGGCCCCTGAACGACGCTGACATTGCCGGTGAAGATGGCGACATTCTCATCCTGATGCACTTCGAGCCGGTCGCTCTCGATCTGGATGGGCTTGTCGCCAGAAAGCTTCAGGCCGGTGGAGCTGGTCTGGGCCAGGGCCGTGCTCATGCCGGCCAACAAAAGGCCGCAGACCGTTGCAGAAAGCCAGTTCCGGTTATCGGGACGCATCTGGGGCTCCATTCGTGCCGTTGGCCGCTCTCAAGGCAGCGGGATCGAGGTTTACGCGCACCCGTTTCTCAAACACCAGTAGATTGCCATTATTCTCGACGCTCATGCTGTCGGCGGCAATGTGAGAGCCAGTGCGAGTGATGTCGACCGGATCACCCGTCTTCATACTGCCTCTTCCCAGATCAAGAAAAGCCGATTTCAGCTTCGCCACCATGCCGTCGGTCGTCGTTACAATGATGTCGTCGGAAAGTTCGAGCGTGTTGTTTTCCTGGTCGTAAGAGCCGCCTCCAGCCTTGACCTCCGCCGTGGCGTCAACGCTCATCGGGAGCCTGGCGTCGATGTCTTCCAGTTCGACCAGCCCTTGCTGCGCGACGTCCTGGATAGCGCGCCGCGCAACCATGGAGTAGGGTAAATTCTCTTTTGTGACGCCTTCAAGCTTCGGATTGGCCATCACCAGCTTGCCGTCGGTAAGAGCCGAGTCGTCGGTCTTGACGGTAACGGCGGGCGGCGCCGCCATATAGGAATAGATCGGAAAGGCCAGCGCAATGAAGGCCGCGGCTGTGGGAAGCGCGTATTTAAGCCGGCGCACGCGGCGCGAATGGCGCTGGGCACGATCGAAGGCGGCGGCGCGCGAAGACTGCACGGCCGCTGTATCGATTCCGCCTTTTGCCGTCAGTTCCGTCGCTTGCGCCAGCATGCCGACCCGGCCCTCTACCCTGTTTGTGGCCTATACGTCGTAACGATCATGTGCTCAAGCAAGCACAAACCTGCGAAAACCGCAAAAATTGTGACATGGCGCTGGTGAAATTTCGTTGGTCGCGAAGACCTCGCCGGAAAAGAGAAGCTTTCGGCACTCCTGCAAAAAGGTAGCCGCGCCCCGAAGCTTGCACTAGAAACAATGCGATTGAGGAGGCTGGAGCCATGACATTGAGAGCTGACGATCTGATCGATAGACGTCGCCTGCGGCGCAAGCTGACCTTCTGGCGGGTTGCCACGATCGCCATTGTCGCCTGCGGACTGCTGGCGCTGTTTGCGTGGTTTTATGGCGATAATCTTGGCGGGTCTGCCGTCGATCATGTGGCAAAGGTAAAGATCGAGGGGACTATCACGGAGGACGACGAACTCATCGAGCGGTTGGAGAAGATTCGCAAGTCGCCGCGGGTGAAAGGAGTCATCCTGGCCATCGATTCTCCTGGAGGCACCACGGCCGGTGGCGAGTCCATCTATGAAGAGATACGCAAGCTCGCCGCCGAAAAGCCAGTGGTGGCGCAGGTGGGCACCTTGGCCGCTTCCGCCGGCTACATGATTGCCAGCGCAGCGGACCACATTGTCGCCCGCCAATCCTCCATCGTAGGGTCGATAGGGGTCCTTGTTCAGTTTCCCGATGTGACCGGCCTGATGGACAAGCTCGGAATCAAGCTGGAAGAGGTGAAGTCTACCGAGCTGAAGGCGGAGCCGTCACCCTTCAATCCTACCACCGAGGACGAGCGCGCCATGGTGCGCAAGCTGATAATGGATAGCTACGACTGGTTCGTCGGCATCGTGGCCGAGCGCCGGGGAATGACGAGGGCGGAGGCTTTGGCGCTCGCCGACGGGTCGATCTTCACCGGACGGCAGGCACTGGGAAACAGGCTGATCGATGCGGTGGGCGGCGAGGACCAGGCCGTGGCCTGGCTGCCAACGAAGGCCTTGTTTGACCAGCTAAAGTCGTGGA
>QGUU01000521.1 GCA_003242525.1 Pseudomonadota bacterium
GTCTTCCACCGCGCGCCAGCGAGCAAAGCGTCATGGATTCCGCGACTGCACCGCGCCTTTACAATCTCGACCTGCTACGGCTCCTTTCGGCCATGATGGTCGTTCTGTTCCACTATGGATTCAGAATGGCCATCACCGGGGAAGGCGGCGGCATCGGCTTTCCGGAACTGGCCCCGGTCGCCATGTGGTGCGATGCCGGCCTGCTCGTCTTTTTCGCCATATCCGGCTATGTCATCGCCATGTCGGCGGACAACCGAAGCGCCTATGACTTTGCCGCGGGCCGTTTCGCCCGGCTGTGGCCGACCTTCGTTCTGTGCGCGACCATCACGGCGCTGGTGCTGCTTGCCTGGCCGGTGGCCAGCCTGCCGACGCCAACCCTTGCGCAATGGCTTGCGCAGTTCATCATCGTCTCCCGGCTGGCAGGCCAGCCCTTCATGGACGGCGCCTATTGGACGATCGTCTATGAAATCGTCTTCTACGGGTGGATTTTCCTGTTGCTTGCCGCTGGCTGGTTCAGGAACGGCTGGCGTCTGGCAGTGCTTGCGTGGCTGGCGCTCTCCGCTGCCAACGAACTGTTTTTCCATTCGGGCGCCGTGACCAGGCTGTTCATCACCGAATATTCCGGCTTCTTCGCCTTCGGCCTCGTCCTGTTCAAGGCACGCGAAAATTTTGACTGGCGGTCAGCCGTGCTGCTTGCGCTGGCGTTCTTGTGGGCGCTCTCCGGAACCTTTGTGATCGAACCGCGTGTGTTGGCTGAATATGGTGTTGAGCGGCCTGCCTGGGGCGTGGCCCTGATGGCTCCCCTGGCACTCGGCTCGGTCGCAGCCTGTGCGCTCGCGCCGGCCTTGCCGATCCGGCCCGCGCTGGCCTATGGGTTGGGCGCCCTCACCTACCCGCTCTACCTGCTTCACCAGCATATCGGCTATGCCGTCTTCACGCGCTTTGCAGATACAGGCAATCGCTGGCTGGTTGCAGGCGCGTTGCTGGCGGGGCTGCTCGCGCTTTCGTGGCTGATCGCAGCCCATATGGAGCCTTCGGCGCGAAAAGCCATCATCGAGGCGGCAGGGCGGCTCAAGCTGAGGGCCAGGACGCTGCGCAGCGCGGCGTGAGTCCCCGCTACATCAGTCAGAAGGGAATGCCCGAGATCAACGCCTTCACATAACGTTTCTTCTGGTAGAGACCGTTGAGCGATACGCGCGGTATTGCGGTCGGCCGTTCCAGCGTCCGGCATCCGAGCACGCCGGGTTGCGTGGTGACGCCGAAAAGGCCTTGCTCCTTCAGCACACGGAATTCCCTTTTCCCCGCGGCGGCCGGAAAGCCGTAAGGATAGGCGAAGGTCGTCGGGCGCTTGCCGACATAGGCTTCCACTGCATCCACCGAGCCGATGATTTCTGCGCGCAAACGCTCGTCATCGACCCGCGCGAGCGCGACATGAGTAAGCGTGTGCGCCCCGAAATGCGCCAGCGGGTCCTGGGCAAGCGCTTTCAGTTCGGCGGCGTTCATCACCAGCCTCTCCGTGATGCCGATAGGATCAACGCCGTTGGAGCGCGCCACGCGGTCGACCTGTTCGACCGCTGCATCCTCGTCCCCGCTATGGACGAAACGGGCGATGCGGGCGAAGGCATCCCATTTCTGTGCGGCATTCCGCGTCGGCACGATTTCGAGGCCGGCGCCGAAGTCGAATTCGATCATTTCGGCCTTGCCGGTCAGTTCCTCGGCGGTTTCCCACCACATGGAGCGGGTGCGTTCGACGAACCCCTTTGTGATGAAGATCGTATAGGGCACGCCATGTCGTCGGAAGACGGGCGCGGCATGCTCGGCATTGTCGCGATAGCCATCGTCCAGAGTGAAGGAGACGAAGCGTCGCCGCTCTGCCGGGTCGGCAAGCAGCGTTGGCAACTCTTCCAGGGCCACCGGTGTCAGCCCACATTCCAGGGCGGCATCTATGGCAAGATCCAGAAATTGTGGCGTTACCGAAAGCAGCGCGTTGGGGTCGTGGGCCTTTGTCTCTGCCGGGCGTACATGATGCAGCGTGAAAATGACGCCGCGTCCGGCCGCTGCCGGGTACAGCCGCCACAAACCTGTCAATGCGACGGCTTCCAGGCCGCCGCGAATGGCTGCCTGCCGCAGGCCGGCCTTGGCCCTGTCCAGGAACGTCATGCTTCGGCCGCCTCAGGAAAGCCCCGGAGGAGCAGGATCAGGCGGCGCTTGGATTATCGGCTCCGGCAATCGTACCCACTCAAATCAAAATGCCATGGCGGCCGGTTGGACCGGCGCTGCGAAGCCTAACGGGCGTGCGGTTAACAAACTGCATCGCAACTGCAGGGCGCTGGATGGCGCGCCGCAACCGAATGCTCGAACGAGCGTTTCAAGCGCCGCCCACCGGCCGGTCAGCCCCGGCATCTGCAGGTGCGGCAGACCGGCGAATGGGTTCCCCTGCCCGGCG
>QGUU01000064.1 GCA_003242525.1 Pseudomonadota bacterium
TTTGTCAAAACAAAAGACGGCATAGAGTTAGGGAGTCCGTGCGGTGGCCTCGGGATGTTGATAAGGGCAGGGGACCATAGGGCTCGAACTCCTGAGGCAGGCCGGATCGCTGGGCGTAAAGCTCGATACCGTCGTCGTTCCCTGCGGCGGCGGCGGACTCACCAGCGGCATCTCCATTGCCATCAAGGACGCCTTGCCCGAAGCAGAGTTCTGGGGGGCTGAGCCGGAGCATTTCGATGATACGCGCAGGTCGCTGAGCGCCGGTTGCCCCGTCGCCAACGAACCGGGTCACAATTCCATCTGTGACGCGCTGCTCACTCCGCAGCCGGGCGAGATCACCTTCGCGATCAACCGTCGCAACATGACCGGCGCCGTGGCTGTTTCAGAGAGCCAGGTGGCCGCCGCCATGCGCGATGCCATGAGTTTCCTCAAGTTGGTGGTTGAGCCTGGCGGAGCCGTCGGGCTTGCCGCGCTCGCCTCCGGCGAAATCCGAACTGAGGGGAAATGCGTCGCGGTAGTGCTGTCCGGCGGAAATGTGGACGTGGAAGCTTACGCGCGGCTCATAGCAGCTTAGCTGCAATCCGCCGCGGAAATGATGTCCTGCCGCTTAACGGCAGGACCATTGCGCGCTTGGGAGGCGTGCTCTTATTCGATGATATCGATGACCTCGCGTGTCTGCGGATCGACCACATAGGTGCGACCGCTGATGACCGTATACTGATAGGGCACGTCCGGTGCTTCGATCGTGTGCAATTCAACCGTGTCCGGGATCGGCGTGCCGATGTTGAGTTCGACACCGGGAAGATCGATCGAGGCAAGCGGCTTCTTCTGGACATACTCGCGAATGACGGTCCGCTGTTCCGGCTGAATGATCACGGTTTCGGCCGCAGCAACGCTGACGCCGGCCAAAAGCAGCAGGGCAGCGGCAGCGCCGGATATATGGGTTTTCATGAAGACCTCCTGTTGCAGTTCCAACGGGTTTGAACTTTTCAGGGCCGTCCAATGCGGCCTGCAAAGCAACCCGCTGCAGGTACAGGAGTTCCCTCACATAATATTACGGCACGACGCTTGTGGGTTGCTGGCTCAGTCCAGCGTGCGCCGGAACCGCATCAGCGCGAAACCGGAAAACAGGATCACGAAACCGACAAGCCAGACGATTTCCGTCGCCACGGCCGGAAGTTCCGCACCCTTCAACATGACCGCCCGCACGATGCGCAGGAAATGCGTGAGCGGAAAGACTTCGCCCAGCGTTTGCGCCCAGCCGGGCATGCCGCGATAGGGAAACATGAACCCGGACAGCAGGATGGAGGGCAGGAAAAAGAAGAAGGTCAGCTGCATCGCCTGCATCTGCGTACGCGATACGGTCGAGATCGTGTAGCCGAGCAGGACAAGGCCGAGCACGAAGATCAGTATGCTGGAAAGCAGGAGCGGCAGGCCGCCCACAAAGGGAACGAAGAACAGCAGCTTGGCCGTGACCAGGACCACCACCACCTGGACGGCGCCCACCACGGCATAGGGCAGCACTTTGCCCAGCATGATTTCCAGTGGGCTTGCCGGCATGGCGAGCAGGTTCTCCATCGTGCCGCGCTCGGTTTCGCGCGTCAACGCCATCGCCGTCATCATCACCATGGTCATCTGCAGTATGACGCCGAGCAACCCGGGAACGATGTTGTATTGCGAAATGCCTTCCGGGTTGTAGAGGCGATGGATCACTACATCGAGTTGGCTGCGGGCCTGTTCCGCAGCAGTCGCCTGCTTGCCCTGGGCCCGCAGAAGCGCCTGGTCGGCTATGGTGCCAAGGGTGGAGATGGCGCCGCTCGCGACCGACGGATCGGTGGCATCGGCTTCTATCAGGAGACGGGGACTGTCGCCCCGCTCGACCCTTGTGCCGAAATCGGCGGGAATGGTGACGACGAAGGACACGTCACCACGGGCCAGCAGAAGATCCGCCTCCGCTTCAGTCCGCGCGACATGGTCGAAGCGATAGTAGTTGGTATTCTCCAGCGCCGTCACGATGGCGCGCGTATAAGGATCATTGCTCATGGCCAGGAGCGCCGCTGGCAGGCCCTTGGGATCATTGTTGATGGCGAAGCCGAACAGAACCAGGAGCATCAGCGGCACGCCAAGCATCATGGCGAAGGTGACGCGGTCCCGCCGCATCTGGATGAATTCCTTCGTCAGCAGGGCGCCGAACCGCGCCAGGGAAAAGACGGTGCTCGCCATGTTGTCCTTCGAGCCGGCCATGAACTGGATGAAGACGTCCTCAAGGCTGGTTTCGCCGGGTTCAACCGTCACGCCCTTGTGGCTCGCCTCTATGTCCGCCAGCGCGGCCTGCAGCGCCTTTTCGTCGGAGCCTACGACATGCAGCGTCGCGCCAAAGGGTGCCACCTGCTCGACACCCGGTCTCGCGCGCAGCTTTTCCGCCAGAGCGTCGAGGCGAGGGCCCTGCACGATATAGGTTGTCAGGCCCGCATTCCTGACCACTTCGCCCACGGTGCCGCTGGCAAGCATCCTGCCGTAGGAGATGTAGCTGATGCGATGGCAGCGCTCGGCCTCGTCCATGTAATGGGTAGAGACCAGCACGGTCAGCCCGCCATGGGCCAGCCGATGGATCTCGTCCCAGAATTCGCGACGCGCCTTGGGGTCCACGCCGGCCGTTGGCTCGTCGAGCAGAAGCAGTTTCGGCTTGTGCATGATGCAGGCCGCCAGCGCCAGCCGCTGCTTCCAGCCACCCGACAACGTGCCGGCAAGCTGGTTCTTCCGGGAGGTCAGCCCGAGATCCTCGAGCGTCTCCGCCACATGCCGGTCCACAGGCTTCAATTGATAAAGCCGCGCCACGAACTGCAGGTTCTCCTCGATTGTCAGATCCTCGTAAAAGGAGAAGCGCTGAGTCATGTAGCCCACCTCGCGCTTGATCTTTCGGCTTTCGCTGCGGATGTCGAAGCCGAGCACCGTGCCTTCGCCTTCGTCCGGCGTGAGCAGCCCGCACATGATGCGGATGGTCGTGGTCTTGCCCGATCCGTTAGGCCCGAGGAAGCCAACGATCTCGCCTTCGGAAACCTTCATCGTGACCTTGTCCACGACCGTCCTGCTACCGAACCGCTTTGTCAGGTTGCGAACGTCGATGGCAACCGCGCCGGTTGGCTTCCAGGTCGCGGGCGAGGGGGGAGCGGGCGAGAACGGCTTGCCGCCTTCTTGCCCCTGCGACGGTTTTGGTCCTTGCACCATGCGCTATTCACCATCCGCCAAACGGACGTCCACGATCTGCCCTGGCTGCAACGGGCCCGTGTCGCCTTCCGGTCTGGCTTCGACCAGGTAGACCAGCTTCTGGCGGTTCTCGAGCGAGTAGATTACCGGTGGTGTGAATTCCGGATCGGGCGAGACGTAGCTGACACGCGCCCTGAGCCCGTCGTCACAGCCATCGCAGCTCACGGCAAGCAGGCTGCCGACCTGGACTGTCGAGAAGGCGCTTTCGGGGATGTAGAGTGTCAGCTTCAACGCGCCGTCCGGCAGGATCGAAAGCACCGGCGCGTTTGGGCCGGCCATGTCCCCTGGATTTCGGATGACATCCTGGACCCTGCCGGGAGAGGGGGCAGTAAGGGAGCGCCTGGAAAGCCGCCAGCGTGCCTGGTCGAGTGAGGCCTGCGCCTGCCTCACCTGGTTTTCCGCCGCCTTGATGGCTTCGGGCCGGGCAGGCAACCGGGCCACCGCAAGATTTGCCTCGCTTTGGCCGATTTCGGCCTGGGCCACCTCCAACGCCGTCTTTGCTTCGTCGAACTGCGCCTGGGTGGCGATTCCCCGCATGAACAGGTCCCTTGTACGGGCAAGCACTCGTTCTGCCTCGCCGGCCCTGGCTTTGGCGGAGCGCACGGCCGCTTCGAGGACGGCGATTTCCTCGGGCCGCTTGCCCACCTGCAGGTCGGCCAGTTGTGCTTGCGCCTGGCCCAGCGCGGCTTCGGCCTGGGTGACCGCGATCACGGCATCGTCGTGTTCAACTGTCGCCAGTGTCGCGTGGGGTTCGACACGGTCGCCGCGCCGCACCGCCACCGTCTCGACCTTCGCCACTTCAATGGGTGCCAGCAGCACATAGTCGCCCTCGACATAGCCCACGGCAAGCGGCGCTGCAGGTGCGCAGGCGGAAAACAGATAGGCCGCGAGCGGCACGGAACAGAAAATGCTCATGGTTCCTTCCTTCCGCGTCGTGCCACAACGATTGCCTTGAGATTTTCGCTCGCAACATCAAGCACCTTGGCGGCTTCGTCATTGCCGATGGTTTCCCAGCCCATGCGGCGAATGACTACCTCCCGGCCGATCCGGAAATAGAGAACCTGACCGATCAGGGTGAAGACGGTGAGCCTGGTGCGCTCGGAGTCGGCAGATTCGCCCGTGACCTGTTCCCAGATCCGGCAGATGCGTTCATGCGTCGGCGCAAACACGCGCCTGTAGATGCTGTCGAGCGCGGCTGTCGGGTTCGCCATTTCCCGCAGCATGAACTGGACGACTTCTTCGGCTTCGGGGCTCGCAACCATAAAGGCGACCAGGCGCTCAAGCGCTTTCAGCAGTTGCTCCTCCGCGACCTCGGGGGTAGGCGACCCGGCCTCCGGAATCGGCGTGGCGTCCATCGCCTGATCGGCCAGCGCCTGCATCATGTCGCAGATATGGTCGGCCACGGCAGCGCGCAGGCCTTCCTTGCCACCGAAGTGATAGGCGATCGATCCGATATTGGCGCCCGCCGCGGCGGCGATCTGGCGCGTCGAGGTTCCTTCGAACCCCTGGGTTCCGAACAGCCTCAGTGCCGCGCGTACCAGGGCGGTTCTTGTCATGTCGGCGGCAGAGTTCTTGGCCGGGGGTACGTCGGACGAACTGATCATGGATATGATTTAATCAATCGAATGATTAAAGTCAATATATGATTGGAAAATGCGACCGGCTGAATTTGGGCCCGAGGATGCGCAGCCTGGCCGCCGTAGCGTTTGGCCCGGGCCGGGGCGGTTGATTTGCACCCGGCGTCACGCTTTAGTCCGTCCATGGCAAAGGAAATGGAGCGCAGATTTCTGGTGCGAAGCGACGACTGGCTGGAAACCGTGCAGTCGCGCTCCTTCATAGTCCAGTTCTACCTCGCCGTCTCTTCGGAGCGCTCCGTTCGGCTGCGCATCAGTGATGATCGGGAGGCCCGGCTGACGCTAAAGTTCGGCGCCGATACTGCCATGCGCGACGAATTCGAGTATTCCGTTCCGCTGAAAGATGCGCGTGAGATGATGCCCTTCGCCATTGGCGCCGTCATTCGCAAGACGCGCCATCTCGTGGGACATCAGGGTCACCTCTACGAGATCGACGTGTTCGACGAACCCTTCAAGGGCTTGATTATTGCGGAACTGGAGACGCAGGACCGGGTTCCGGCCGAGAAGCTGCCCGCATGGGTGGGGCGGGAGATCACGGGCGAGTTTCGCTACTCCAACGCTTCCCTGGCCTTGAACGGCATTCCGGAACCAAATTCATGAAGCGCTGTCAAAATGGTGTCACACGGCGAGCCGCCGTGGGAGTTTGGGCATGAGCGCACCCGCCGACACATTGCTGGATCGTCTCGGGCGCTGGCTGGCGCGACGCCTGCAGGACGAATCTTCCGGTTATGAACCCTATACGCCGTCCGATCCCGCGACGCTGCGGCGGGTGCTGCAGCCGGGAGACATATTGCTGGTGGAAGGCAACCAGAAGATCTCGGCCGCCATAAAATATCTGACCCAATCCACATGGTCTCACGCGGCGCTCTATGTCGGGGATGCATTGCCGGAGCCGGAAGACGGATCCGAACGGCCGCGCCTGATTGAGGTGACGTTGGGCCAGGGATGCGTGGCGGTGCCGCTGTCGCGCTACCGCACCTACAACACCCGCATCTGCCGCGCGAGCGGCCTGACGCCCGAAGACCGCAATGCGGTTGTGTCGTTCATGGTCAGCAAGATCGGCCTCAGATATGACCTGAAGAACATTTTCGACCTGCTGCGCTATTTCCTGCCCACGCCACCCGTACCGGTGCGCTGGCGCCGCCGGATGATTGCCTTCGGCTCCGGGGACCCTACCCGGGCCATCTGCTCAACGCTGATCGCACAGGCCTACGAGCAGATTCGCTATCCGATCCTGCCCGAGATCACCTTGGCGCCGGGCAGGGCCTCGGCTCAGTCGAGCTACTCGCGCCAGGAAATCATGCACATACGCCACCATTCGCTGTTCACTCCGCGCGACTTCGACCTCTCGCCCTATTTCCGCATCGTGAAGCCGACGCTGGAGTACGGATTCGACTACAGGAAATTGCGCTGGCTTGAGAAATCCTCGCCAGCCGTGGAGGAAGTGCGCGAAACGCCAGATCCGGCCCTGCCGGAGCACCGAGCCGGTATCTGAGCGGTCGTCAGGCCTGTTCGGCACGTGCGGCGCGGCGGCGGCGCTCGCCCTTGCCCGTTGCGACAATCCGCACCCGCTTGACACGGCGCGGATCGGCATCGAGCACGTGGAACTCAAAGCCGGGGATTCCCGCACCCCCTCCGCCGCGCGCCGGCCCCCGGCCCAGCGTGTTGAAGATCATCCCGCCGATCGTGTCGACGGATTCCCCGTGCTCCCCGGCGGCGAAGCCATTGCCGATCATCTTCGCCACTTCATCGATTTCAGCACGACCATCGACGACATAGATGCCGTCCCCGGCCTTGGTGATCATTGGCTCGTCGTCGTCGTGCTCGTCCTCGATGTCGCCGACGACCATCTCAACGATGTCCTCCAGCGAAGCGAGGCCGTCTGTGCCGCCATACTCGTCGATGACAAGCGCCATCTGCGTGCGGGCGGCCTGCATGCGGCCCATCAGGTCGGATGCCAGCATCGAGGGCGGAACGAACAGCACCGGGCGGATCAGGTTCAGTTCACCGATGCTGCGGTTGAGATCGACCTGCGCGAGGTCCAGCGCCGCCCCCGCCGGGGCTTTGCGCCCCCTGCCTTTCTTGGCCCGGGCCGAGCGGGTGATATGCGCCAGCACGTCCCGTATGTGGATCATGCCGCGCGGATCATCCAACGTGTCGGCATAAACGGGCATGCGGGAATGGCCAGACTTCTCGAACAGGCCCATCAGTTCCCCGAGCGTCGTGCCGATTTCCACGGCCTCAATGTCGACGCGCGGCACCATCACGTCTTCCACGCGCACTTCACGCAGTCGCAGGATATTGTTGAGCATTGCCCGCTCGCCGGGCGAGAAGGATTCGCCGCCCATTGCCGGTTCGGCCAGCGCGTCGGCAATCTCCTCGCGCAACGAAGTACCGTTACGGTGTCGGAAAAGGCCGAGAATGCGCTCCATCAGGGACGGCCCGGCCGGCACGCCTGCGATCGTACTCGGACTGGATGGGTCTTCCGGCTTTTCGGAAGTTTTTGATGTACTGCCGGTTTCGCTATGAGCGGCAGTCTCGGGTTGTGCGTTCATCGTCGTTTGGCTGTATGGTCCCCATTAGTTACGCATAGGGGTCGGGAATGGCAAGCCTCGCCAGAATTCGGCGCTCGGCGGCCTCCATCTCCTCTGCCTCTGCGTCTGTCTCGTGATCATGCCCGAGGAGATGCAGCAGGCCGTGCACGATCAGGTGACTGATATGGTTATCCAGAGGCTTGCCTTCCAGAGCAGCCTCGGCCGCGACCGTCTCGGCCGCAAGCACGATGTCGCCGAGAAGGGGCGGCAAGGGCCCCGTCCTGCTCTCCGGAAAAGCGGGGAATGACAACACGTTGGTGGGTTTATCCTTGCCTCTCCATGCCGCGTTCAGCTCTCGGACGCGGGCGTCGTCGGTGAAGATCACGCCAAGTTCAGACCGGCCCGGCCGCATCGCGGCAGGCTCGGTGAATGTGGCGGCAATTGCCTTGCGGACCAGGTCCGAAAGGTGGGCTTCGGCCGGCCAGTCGCCCGCTTCAACAGTAAGGTCGAAATCCGGGAGTGTCGCCACTTCCTCAGAGCCTGTCATTGACGGGACCTGTGAGAGTTGCCACGCAGGAGGGTTCGAAAGGCGATGCGACTTGCGAGCGGATCATGCGATCTTCGGCGATTGAAGCCGTTACTCCTCTGCGCCCAGGCCGCGCGCAACCTTGCCGTCCCGGTCGTAGGCCTTGACGATCTCGGCGACCAACGGGTGGCGCACGACGTCGCTGTCGTTGAAACGCACGGTCACTATACCCGGGACGCCGTCGAGTATGCGCAATGCCTCAACCAGGCCGGAGCGCGTGTTTGGTGGCAGGTCGATCTGGGTCGGATCGCCTGTGACGATCATGCGTGAGTTTTCGCCCAGCCGCGTGAGAAACATCTTCATCTGCACCGGCGTGGTGTTCTGCGCCTCGTCGAGGATAACCGCGGCGCGCGAGAGTGTCCTGCCGCGCATGAAGGCGAGTGGTGCAATCTCGATGACGCCTGCCGAAATGGCCCTCTCCACCTTGTCGCCGGGCATCATGTCGTAGAGCGCGTCGTAGAGCGGGCGCAGATAGGGATCGACCTTTTCCTTCATGTCGCCCGGCAGGAAGCCAAGGCGCTCGCCGGCCTCCACGGCCGGTCGTGAAAGGATGATGCGCTCCACCATGCCGCGCTCGAGCAACATGGCCGCATGGGCGACGGCAAGATATGTCTTGCCGGTGCCGGCCGGGCCGATGCCGAAGACGAGTTCCGACCGGTCCAGGGCGCGCATATAGGCATCCTGGTTGAGCGAGCGGGCATAGATCGTCTTCTTGCGCGTCGAGATCTGCGCGGCCGAAACCTTGCCCTTGCGTTCAAGCGTTGGCAGCGTGAGCTGGTCGTCCGCGGCAATTGCCATCCGGATGGCTCCGTCCACGTCGGACTGGCCAATGTCGGAGCCCTTCTGCAGGATGCCATAGAGGCTGTCGAGCGCGCGCCGCGCCTGCTCGGCAGCCGTGGACGACCCCTTTATGGTGAGCTGGTTCCCGCGCGAGCGTATGTCGACGCCAAGCTGCTGCTCGAGCCGGGCGAGATTCTCGTCGAACTGGCCATACAGGGCACTGGCAAGCCGGTTGTTGTCGAAGGTCAGAACGATGTGCGCCATGTCCGACGCGCCCGATGGTGCAAGAGGCGCCGCGTTCTTCAGTTCGGCAGGGCTCAAGCGTCTCTCCTGTCTGGCCTGCCCTCAGGCAGGCTCGGCATGCAGGCTGTTGAAGCCTGCTTCCGTGATTCGCACATTGATAATGTCACCGATTCCGCCGGCCTTTTCATCAACTATCACCGGCTGCAGCCACGGCGAGCGGCCGACCCGCTGACCCGCCTGACGGCCCGGTTTTTCGATCAGCGTCGGCATTGTCCTGCCAACCATGGCAACGGTAAAAGCCTGCTGCTGTTCCACCAGCAGGGCCTGCAGCCGCTGAAGCCGCTCGTCCTTTACGTTCTCGGGCACCTGGTCGCCCATTTCGGCGCCTGGCGTTCCCGGGCGTGGGGAATATTTGAACGAGAAGGCCGAAGCATATCCCACTTCCCGCACCAGGCGG
>QGUU01000522.1 GCA_003242525.1 Pseudomonadota bacterium
TTGTTTTTATCTGTCTTATGTTGTTTTTTTTGTTAATTATCTGCTTCCTCCTGAATCTCACCCTTTCCTTTTGTCTGCAGCGTTAATTTTTTATAAGAGGCAGCAATGGTATCTGTTCGGCGCGGCTTTCCTTCTGGCGGCGGCCTATACGCTCAAGCAGAATGAGCACATTCGCGTGGACCTGGTGTACGGCCACCTGTCACGTCGCGCGCAGCACTGGATCGATCTGCTCGGTCACATAGTGTTCCTGATGCCATTTGCCCTGCTTATGGTGTTCTACCTCTTCCCCTATGCGGTCCTTTCCTTCCGCAGCGGAGAAATGTCCACGAATGCCGGAGGTCTCATCATCTGGCCTGCCAAGGCCATGCTGCTGATCGGCTTTTTCCTTCTGGCCTGGCAGGGTGTCTCCGAAATCATCAAGAAGATCGCGGTGATGCTGGGCAACATGGACGACCCGACCCCGTTCATCTCCCAGCATGAGCAGGCCAAGCTTGAAGCCGAGGCGCTGGCCGGGGAGACCCGCCAGTGATGGAGCTTATCGCGCAGAACATGGCGCCAATCATGTTCGCTTCGCTGGTCTTTTTCCTGCTGATCGGCTACCCCGTCGCCTTTGCGCTCGCCGCCAACGGCTTGGTGTTCTTCTTCATTGGTGTGGAGCTGGCGCCCTATTCGGCGGGCTCCATCAATCTTTCATGGCCGCTGCTCTATGCATTGCCAGAGCGCTTCTATGGCGGGGTCATGGCCAATGAGACGCTGCTGGCCATTCCTTTCTTCACCTTCATGGGCATCGTGCTCGAACGGTCCGGCATGGCGGAAGACCTGCTGGACACGATCGGCCAGCTTTTTGGTCCGATACGAGGGGGGCTGGCCTATGCCGTCATCCTGGTGGGGGCGCTGCTTGCCGCCACGACCGGCGTGGTCGCCGCATCCGTTATCGCCATGGGGCTCATCTCGCTGCCGATAATGCTGCGCTACGGCTATGATCGCCGTTTCGCGACTGGCGTGATCGCGGCTTCCGGCACATTGGCGCAGATCATCCCGCCATCGCTGGTGCTGATCGTACTGGCCGACCAGCTCGGCCGTTCCGTCGGCGACATGTACACCGGAGCGATGGTCCCCAGTCTGGTGCTCACCGGGTTGTACATGGTTTATGTGCTGATCATCTCTGTCATCCGACCGGACTGGGCCCCCGCCCTGCCGACTGCAGCACGCACGCTCGGGCACGGGGTAACTTCCCTGGTCGTGGCCCTGGTCGCGGCCCTGGTCGTCGGCTATGGCGCCTTCATCTGGCTGGAGCCGGACCATGGTACAAATGCCGACATTCTCGCAGCAGCAGTTGCGGTGATTTTCATTTACATCGTTGCGATTGCCGACAAGGCGCTGGGCCTGAACCTGATGTCGAGGCTCGCGCAGCAGGTCGTCATCGTACTGATTCCTCCACTGGCGCTGGTGTTCCTTGTGCTGGGCACGATATTCCTCGGCATCGCCACGCCGACGGAAGGCGGCGCCATGGGCGCAGTGGGCGCGCTGGTCATGGCGGCAGTCAAGCATCGGCTCACGCTGGAGGTCGTCAAGCAGGCGCTTGCATCCACTACCAGGCTTTCCGCCTTCGTGATGTTCATCCTGATCGGCGCGCGCGTCTTCTCGTTGACCTTCTACGCCGTCAACGGCCATTTGTGGGTTGAGCATCTGCTGGTATCGATGCCCGGAGGCGAGATCGGATTCCTGATCGTCGTCAACGTGCTGGTGTTCCTGCTTGCCTTCTTCCTGGACTTCTTCGAACTCGCCTTCATCGTTGTGCCGTTGCTGGCGCCGGCGGCCGAAAGGCTGGGCATCGACCTGATCTGGTTCGGTGTCCTGCTTGGCATCAACATGCAGACCAGCTTCATGCATCCTCCTTTCGGCTTCGCGCTGTACTACCTGCGCTCCGTTGCTGCCCGCGTACCCTATATCGATCGAATCACCGGTAAGCAGATCGCGCCCGTAACGACGGGGCAGATCTACTGGGGGGCGGTGCCGTTCCTGGTGATCCAGGTTCTGATGATCAGCATTACCATCATGTTCCCGCAAATGGTGCTGCACTCCCGGGGTACGGTCACGGATCCAAGCAAGATCGAGTTCAAGGTGCCGGAACTGCCTGGCTTCGGCCTGCCTCCGCTAGGCGCTCCTGCGTCGCCACAAGGCGGTGGGCCGGCGGCACCGGACCTGTCGCAGCCGCCAAGCCTTGGAGGTCAGCCCGAACCGCAACCTGCGGCTCCAGCTGCGCCGGATCTTTCCCAGCCACCGAGCTTCAACTGAAGCCGGGCGGAGGGCAGACCTGCTGTGCCGTGCCTCCCCGCGAAGGCGGCGCTCGCGCCTGCCCAGCAGGATAACCAGGGTCGACATCCGCGGCCTATGTCCCTGTCGGAAACTCACCTACTGGGCATGGCTGTTCCTTGCTG
>QGUU01000065.1 GCA_003242525.1 Pseudomonadota bacterium
GGCGGGAACGCCGGCCACGATGGTGAACGGCGCAACGTCGTTGCGCACCACTGCATTGGCGCCAATGACCGCGCCGTTGCCGACGGTAACGCCCGGCAGGATAACCGCGCCATGGCCTATCCAGACGTCATGGCCGATCGACACCGGCTTGCCTCGCCGGCGCTCCAGAAAGCCTGAATCGACGCCCAGCCCGCGAAAATATTCGTTCGGCCTGTAGCTGACCTTATGGGTAGTAACGCGCTCCAGAGGATGTTCCAGCGCGTTGATCCGGGTATTGGGGGCTATGGAGCAGAATTTGCCGATTGTCGCATAGGCGGCTTCCGCGTGACGCTCGAAATAGGAGAAATCGCCGACAACCACCTCGCGCAGGATGACGCGCTCGGCAATCGTCACGTAGCGGCCAAGCCGGCAGGACTTGAGCTCGGCAGTGGGGTGGATGCGTGGCTCGGAATCTCTAAGCAGGAGATGCGGGTCCATGGACGGGCCTTACGATGGCATCGCGGGCATGGCAAGGCTCGCCGCACCGCCCGCAAATCTCAGTCTGACGGCGGCTTTCCTTTCTCCCAGACTACCTTCTGGCCAAAAAGGGGAACCGTCGAGAGGGCCATCTTGGCCGAGCCGTCCTGCACCTGGCGCGAATGGGAGAGGTAAATCAGCGTATCGCTGGCCCTGTCATAGATGCGGTTTACCACCTGCTTCTTCCAGATCAGGCTGATCCCCTGCTTGAAGACCTCCTCGCCCTCTGCCGAGAGGTCGATGTCGCGAATGGTGATCGGCCCTGTCTGCTGGCAGGCGATAGCTGAATCCGACGGTTCCTCGAACCAGTTGCCCTTCTTCAGACGGTCGATGACGCTGCGGTCGAAATAGGAGACGTGGCAGGTAACACCGTCCACCTTCGGGTCCTTGATGGCCTCGATGAGGATATCATTGCCGATCCAGTCCACCCCCACCTTGCCAACCTGCTGCGCGCCGGCGGCGACGGTAGCTGCAAAAAGCGCGGCAAGCGCGCCAAAGACCAGTTTACGCAAAAGACCCTCCTGCATTGGGTTAGCCGGCTCAATTGGGCGCGGCAGGAGCATTTTGCAAGGCGTCCCTGCAACTCGGTTGCGGCAACGGCGCCCTTTGCGCGAAGAACGCCCGGGCGCTATATGCTCCCCAGCGCCGTCGAATCCGTACGGCCCACAGCGGATTTCTGCCATGATGCGTTCCATTCTTGTAGGGATAGTTGTGTTGATGGCCGCCGGCATCGGCTGGCTGACCTTCGACTGGTATCGAAGTCATTATGGCGGCCAGCCCTTCGGAGCCCCGTTCACGCTGGTCGACCAGAGAGGTCAGCCAATTACCGAAGCCGCTTTCCGCGGTCACCCCAGCGTCGTCTTCTTCGGCTTCACCCATTGTCCCGAAGTGTGTCCGACCACGCTGTTCGAGATGAATGCCTGGCTGGACAATCTTGGCGACGAGGGCAAGTCTATCCAGGCCTATTTCGTTTCCATCGACCCCGAGCGCGATACGCCGGAAGTGATGAACACCTATATCAGCAATCTGTCCGACCGCATCCTCGGCATTACCGGCGAGCCCGAACAGGTATACGCCATGGCAAAGTCCTTTGGCATCTTCTGGAAGAAGGTCGACACCGGCGATGGCGATTATACCATGGACCATACCGCTTCCGTGCTTCTCCTGGATCGGAAAGGCGACTTTGCCGGCACGATTGCCTATGGCGAGAGCGCCGATGCCGCGACCGCAAAGCTGAAACGACTGGCGGAAAAAGGCTGACGCATGCAGCAGACGCGCCTGCATTTCAACGTTTCAAAGGACGAGGCAGACCGCGTCTTCCCGGAACTGGAAGCCGAGTTCGAGGACGAGGGATTTCCGCTTGCCGTGGTGGAGCTGGACGAGGCGCGCGACATTCACGAGGTCTCGGTCTACGCCATGGACGACGTCGACCAGGCGGAGAACCGCATTCGAGACATTCTCGCCAGACTGTCGCTGTCGCGGGCGGTCGAACGAGAGGTGCTGCCTGACATCGACTGGGTATCGAAATCCCTGGAAGGGCTGCAGCCAGTACGTGCCGGACGGTTTTTCGTCCACGGCGCTCATGATCGTGACAAGCTCCAGCAGGGCGATATCGGCATCGAGATCGAGGCGGGACAGGCTTTCGGAACGGGCCATCACGGAACGACGGCCGGCTGCCTGGAAATGCTCGACAGTGTCGTAGCCGCAGAGCAGCCGAAGAATGCGCTCGACCTCGGCGCCGGCAGCGCAGTGCTGGCCATTGCGCTTGCGAAGCTTGCACGCATACCAGTCCTGGCGAGCGATATCGATCCCGTCGCAACGGAAGTGGCGGCCGGAAACGTGCGGCTCAATGGAGTCGACGACCTGGTTGAATGCGTGACCGCCACAGGGTTCGACCATCCCGTCTTTGCCGATCGCGGCCCCTTCGATCTCATCCTTGCCAACATCCTTGCCGGCCCGCTTATCGAGCTTGCCTCCGAGATGGCGCGCAATGTGAAGCCTGGCGGCTCGCTCATTCTGTCGGGCATCCTTGACCGACAGGAGGACGCGGTGCTGGAAGCCTATAGGGCGGCGGATTTCCATTACATTCGCACGCTCCCTCGCGAAGGCTGGGTAACATTGCATCTGAAGCTGTGACGTGATGGGCTGATCCTTCATCACAGCCTGCCTTGGGGCAGTCCGGGTGGACCATTCACCGCAGGCGATTGCCAGTCCACCCGCCCGCGAATACCGTCATGCGCCACAAACAGGAAAGCGGAAAAGGCTCATGTTCCAGACCTTCGATTCGGCAGGCGATCCTTCCGTTGGCAAGCCGCGCGTGGCGAAACTGCGCGAAGTGCTGGCGGCCGAGGGATTGGACGCTTTCATGGTGCCACGTGCTGACGAACACCAGGGCGAATATGTTCCTGCCCGTGCGGCGCGGCTTAAATGGCTTACAGGCTTTTCCGGCTCGGCTGGCGTGGCGATCATCCTGAAGGATCGCGCCTTCATCTTTGTCGATGGTCGCTATCAGCTCCAGGTGCGGCAGGAAGTCGATCTCGACGTCTTTTCGATAGAGAACCTGATCGACAATCCGCCGCCCGCCTGGATCAGGGAAAATGTCGGCGAAGGCATGAGGATCGGCTTCGATCCCTGGCTACACACCATTGTGGAGGTCAAGGCGCTCAAATCGTCTGCCGACAAGGTGGGTGCGGAACTGGTGCCAGTGCACCGGAATCTCGTGGATGCGATCTGGACGGACCGGCCGGAACCTCCGCTGGCGCCCGTCGAGCTCCATCCAATTGCCTATGCCGGCGAATTGGCAAGGGACAAGCTGGCGCGGCTGGCCGCGGCGATCGAGAAGGATGGCGCCACCCATGCTGTGCTGACCGACCCCTCCTCCATCGCATGGGCCTTCAACATTCGCGGTGGCGACGTGCCGCACACACCGCTGGCACTGGGCTTTGCAATTTTGGCCGCCGACGGGTCCCACCGGCTCTACATGGACAAGCGCAAATTCTCGCGCACCGTAGAGGCCTATCTGACCCAGCTTGCTGAGCCGCGCGAGCCTGCCGATTTCGAACCGGATTTGGCCGCCCTCGCCGGAACCGGCGCCCGCATTGCGCTTGATCCCGTTCTGGCGGCCGAAAGGCTCAACATGCTGGTTGCCGGAAACGGCGGCAGCGTCATCGAGACGCCTGATCCGGCGCGCATACCGCGTGCCACCAAGAATGCGGCCGAGATCGCCGGAAGCCGCGCCGCACACCGCCGCGACGGTGCGGCCGTGGCAAAGCTTCTGTGTTGGCTCGACCGGCAGCAGCCAGGCACGCTCGATGAGATCGCGGTCGTCACGAGGCTGGAAGAATGCCGCCGGCAAACGGGCGAGGAAACGCAAATGCCGTTGCGCGACGTATCCTTCGATACGATTTCCGGTGCCGGGCCGAACGGCGCAATCATGCACTACCGCGTCTCCCACGCCACGAGCCGCCGGCTGAACGAGGGCGAACTCTTTTTGCTGGACTCCGGAGCCCAGTACCAGGACGGCACCACGGACATCACGCGCACCGTGCCTGTCGGCCAGCCAACCGAGGAAATGCGCGAACGCTACACGCTCGTGCTCAAGGGCCTTATCGCGATTTCCACGCTGCGCTTCCCGCCCGGCACACGGGGATCGGAAATCGACGCCATCGCACGCATGGCTCTGTGGAGACACGGACTGGACTACGCGCACGGCACCGGCCACGGCGTTGGCTCCTATCTTGCGGTGCATGAGGGCCCGCAGCGGATAGCCCGCACCGGCACCGAAAAGCTCCTGGAAGGCATGCTGCTGTCCAACGAGCCCGGATATTACAAAGAAGGCGCCTATGGCATCCGGCTGGAGAACCTGATCCTGGTAACGCCCGCCGAACCGCTCGAGGGCGGCGACATTGCCATGCACGGTTTCGAGACGCTGACGCTTGCTCCTTTCGACCGTCGCCTCATCAAGGTCCACATGCTCACGCGCGACGAATTGCACTGGCTGGACCAATATCACGCCCGGGTACTTGCCGAGATCGGCCCCATGCTGGACGGGGATACGCTGGCGTGGCTGGAGAAGGCCTGCGCGCCCTTCCCGCAGGAGGAGAAGGGCTAGTCGCCACACGCCTGCTGCGGCAACGTCAGGCCAAGAACTGCCGGGCGAAGACCAGAACGGCCGCGCCTGCCAGGAACATGCTCATCAGGCCGCCGCGCAGGGCCACCAAGCCCGCAACGAGAATGGCAGCCCATTCCGCCGGGCCTGCATCAAGCAATGCAGGCGCCACAAGGGTGGTAAGTACCGCCGCCGGCACCGCATTCAGACCAGCCTCGACCCGCGGATGGATGCTTTCGAAGCGTGAGATCACCAGATGACCGCCGATGCGCGTCAGATAGGTCGCTACCGCTCCGGCCAGGATGATCCATAGGGTGGTGGTCATGGCTGCTGCTTTTCCTTGCCGCTCAAGGGCATGAGGGCTGCGAACAGGACGCCCGCCAGGGCGCCGATGGAGACGTGCCACGGCGAGCCAACCACCTTGTAGGCGACAATCGAGGCGGCGGCACTTGCCGCCACTACCGGCAGCCAGAGCGGGCGCTTGCGAAAGCCCATGACAAGACCGAAGAAATAGATCGGCAGCAGAAAATCTATTCCCAGCGCGTGGGTGTCTGGAATCATCAGGCCCAGATACGCGCCGACGGCCGAAAGCGAGATCCACAACACATAGACCGGCGCCGCCGCGCCCATGTAGAAGATAAAGCTCACCTTCCTTCCGGATTCGACCTTGCTTTCCGCAATCGCATATTGCGGGTCGGTGAGGATGAAATATGCGATGGCCTGCCGGGCACGAGTCCAGTGCGCAAGATGCCGTCCGATCGCCGCCGAATAGAGAACGTGGCGGAAGTTGACGGCAAAGATCGACAGAACGATCAGCCAGGGCGCAACCTGCTGGCCGAACAGTTCAATTCCGACCATCTGGCTGGCGCCGCCGAATATCGCCGCGCTCATCAGAAAGGCTTCAAAAACCGAAAAGCCGTTGCCCACCGCGAGCGCGCCGAAAAGCAGCGCGAAGGGACCGGATGCCACAATCACCGGAATGCTGAGGCGCGCACCGTCCCAGAATTCGCTCTGCGACGAGCGATCAACGATGGCTGACGATGACATTGGGCCTCTCTCTGCTGCGAGCGCCGTATGTAGGTAGGCCACAGGCCCGTGTCACACGAATTTGCTTGAGCCAAGCATCAGCGAAAGTGATGGCCCGGTCAGGTTGCCACCAGCCTGCCCTCTATGGCCCTGCCCCAGTCAAGCAGCGGTTTGGCGCGCATGGTAAAATCCACGAGCTGATCGACCAGTTCGGGCCGCTGGATCGCAGCCGGGTCGATCTCCTGGCGAACAGCAAAATGACGATTGCGCACGGCAGCGGCCAGATCCGGTTCGGAAACGGCTTCAAAGCCGCGCGGCGCACGCTTCAGTCGCCCCTCCGAGCCCAGCACCAAGCCACTCGATTCAAGCTCGGATACCATATCGCGGTAGCGCTCCGGATTTTCCACGATAGAGATACGCATGGCCTGCAGGAGCGCGGGTGACGGCTCCCACCATGCCACGGCCGCATAGCAGCGCTCCAGGCCGACATGGATAAAGAACACGCCCTGTTCCATCTTGCTGCCATCGGGCGACAGGATCGCAGAGACGTGGTCAGTATATGGCCGCTTGTCCCTGGAAAAGCGAACGTCGCGGTTGATGCGGAACTGCGACCTCTTCCGGTCTCCTTTCAGCCCCAGGCCCGCCTTGCCGAAGCGCTCTGTCAGGACCTCGATCAGGTCACCCATCGGCTCGAGCAGCTCCTTTTCGAAAAGACCGCGGTTCTCCTGGAACCATTCTCTGCTCTGGTGAAAATTCAGCGCCTTGAGAAAGGGAATGGCCCGCTCCCCAAAACCGTTGAACGTAGTCACGTCAGCCTTCCCTGCCGACCAGCGCGAACCATCCATCCTCGTCGATCACCTCGATGCCGAGTTCGGTGGCCTGCTTGAGTTTCGAGCCAGCGCCCGGCCCGGCCACGACGAGGTCCGTCTTCTTCGAAACCGAACCCGAAACCTTGGCGCCCAGTTTCTCTGCCATGGCCTTGGCTTCGTCGCGCGACATCCGCTCCAGCGCGCCGGTGAAGACCACGGTCTTGCCGGCCACCGGCGAGGATACATCGCCGACCGGCTCCTCATCGAGAACCGTCACTTGCTCAAGCAGAGCATCGACGGCCTGCCGGTTGTGATCCTCGTCGAAGAAATCGACTATTGCCTCGGCCACCACGCTGCCTATGCCGTTCACTCCGTTCAGTTCCTGCCAGGCGGCATTGCCGGGATCGCCCTTGCCGGCCGGAGGAACGGCTTCTTCCCCCGCCTTGCGGAAGGCGGCGAAGGACAGGAAGTGCCGGGCAAGGCGCTTCGCATTGGTTTCGCCGACATGGCGGATGCCGAGGGCATAAAGAAAGCGCGAGAACTCGATTCTGCGCCGGTCCTCGATGGCGGCAAAAAGCTTCCGCACCGAGATTTCGCCGAAACCGTCAATGTTCTCCAGTCGGGTGAGCGAGTTCGCCTGCCGCGCCTTTAAGGTGAAAATGTCCGCCGGCGACTGGACCTTGAGAGCGGGATCCTGTGCCTGGAAAAAGAACTCGATCTGTTTCTCGCCCAGGCCTTCGATGTCGAACGCGTTGCGCGACACGAAATGGCGCAGCCTTTCTACCGCCTGCGCCGGACAGATCAGGCCTCCGGTACAGCGCCGGACGGCTTCGCCCTCCTCCCGCACGGCGTGGCTGCCGCAAGCCGGGCAGACATCGGGAAATTCGTAGGGCTTGCTGTCGGCGGGCCGCTTTTCCGGCACGATGTCCAGGATTTGCGGGATGACATCGCCGGCGCGCTGGATGATGACAGTATCTCCAACGCGAATGTCGCGCCCGTCGCGGATCGGCTGGCCGCTGCTTCCAATGCCCCTTATGTAGTCCTCGTTGTGCAGCGTGGCATTGGTCACGACCACGCCCCCCACCGTCACCGGCTCCAGACGGGCGACCGGCGTAAGCGCACCGGTGCGCCCCACCTGAATGTCGATGCCGTTGAGCACCGTCATCGCCTTTTCCGCTGCAAATTTATGAGCGGTAGCCCAGCGTGGGCTGCGCGAGCGGAAGCCGAGACGCTCCTGGAGGTCCAGCCTGTCTACCTTGTAGACGACGCCGTCTATGTCATACGGGATTTCCGCACGTTCGGCCTCGATCTTGTGGTAATGCGCCAGAAGCTCCTCGACCGAGTGGCAGCGCACCATGCGGTCATTGACCGGAAAGCCCCAATCGCCGAAGCGCCTGACGACGTCATATTGCGTCTCCCCCAAGGGCTCGCTGACCTGGCCCCACGCATAGGCAAAAAACCGCAGGGGCCGCGTGCGGGTAACCTCCGGATCCTTCTGACGCAGGCTTCCAGCAGCGCCGTTGCGCGGATTTGCAATTGACTGGCCAGTCTCGGCCAATCGCTTCTGGAGGGCGAAGAAATCGTCGCGGCGCATGTAGACCTCGCCGCGCACCTCGACCACGTCGGGCGCATCGTCCGGCAAGGTCTGGGGAATATCCGCTATGGTGCGAACGTTCGCAGTGACATTCTCGCCGGTGGTGCCATCGCCCCGGGTGGCACCGGTGACAAGCCGACGGTTCTCGTAACGCAGCGACATGGAAAGGCCGTCGATCTTCGGCTCAGCCGTGAAGACGATCTCGCCCTCGGGAGGGAAGGCCAGGAACCGGCGCACGCTGGCTACGAAATCGCGTACATCCCCATCGGAAAAGACATTGTCCAGCGACAGCATGGGCACGGCGTGCACGACCTTGCCGAAGGTACCCGAAGGCGCCGCGCCGACGCTCCGCGATGGCGAATCGGCCCGTACAAGCTCGGGAAAGCGTGCCTCTATCTCGGCATTGCGGATGCGCAGCGCATCGTAGTCCGCATCAGAGATGATCGGCGCATCCTCGCCGTGGTAGCGCCGGTCGTGTTCGGCGATTTCTCGGGCAAGCCGCTCCAGCTCGGCCGCAGCCTCCTCATGAGTCAGCGATTCGACGGGCTTGTCGGACAGAGGCATTTTGGCATCCATGGCTGCTTCGAAGCGGGACTATGGCCGCATCGCCGTGGGCGGTTCAAGAGGTCGCCTGCGGCCGCTGACAGGTACTGACAACGCTGCGACGCGAGCGCAGGCACTGAATTCCAGGTTCAGCGGAATTCGAAGATGGAGCGGAAGATTCCCGGGGCAATGGCCGACAGCGGATTGATACTCAGTTCCGGCTTTTCAACCTTGCCTTTCAGGCGGAAGGTCACGCCGATCAAACCGCGATCGCGCCCATTGCCCAGCAATGCGCCTACCAGAGGGATTTCGCCGAAGATGCGGTTGAGTCCGTAGATGGGCATGAATGTCCCGGTGACATCCATATTGTCGTCCGGGTCGTAGAGCGTACCCTGGAAGGTGGCGCCAATTGCGGCCCCGCGCAGCACGCCGTTGGCCAGCCGCAGCAGGCGGTTACCCTTCTCTATCTCGACATAGCCGCGATCGAAACTTACGCGCGAAGTGTCAATGTCTGCCTTGACGGCCTGGTTCAGGCTCCGGTCCCCACCCGGCGGACGGGTGGAGACGAGAGAGGCCAGCTTGGGCTCGTTCACGACGAGGAAATTGCGCGCATCGACACGCCCGCGCATGGGCCCATCTCCGGCGCCCGACAGTGATATGGTGATCGCCCCCCCTTGCATATGCTCATAAATGTCGAGAAAGCGCAGTATGGCGCCTGCATCGGTCGAGGTCATCGTCAATGAGCGCTGCCCGCCCTTGCTTCCGCTGGAGACGTTGATGGCGGCGCCATACTGCGCTTTCTCGACATTTATGAGCATATGCAAGGG
>QGUU01000523.1 GCA_003242525.1 Pseudomonadota bacterium
CGCCAACCACCATGTTTCCCCTCTTGTTTTCGTGGGAGGCGCAGATTTGTATAAGGGGCAGATGATGGTCTCGTCCGACATGGCCGGCACATAGGCGCCGCCGGCGGTGCACGACCCCATCACGCAGGCGATCTGCGGTATTCCGGCGGCGGACATCGTGGCCTGGTTGTAGAAGATACGCCCGAAATGGTCCCGGTCCGGAAAGACCTCGTCCTGGTTGGGCAGGTTGGCGCCACCGGAATCGACAAGGTAGATGCAAGGAAGGTTGTTCTGGGCGGCTATCTCCTGCGCGCGCAGGTGCTTCTTCACAGTGATCGGATAGTAGGTGCCGCCCTTCACCGTGGCATCGTTTACCACGACCATGACTTCGCGCCCCTCGACGCGACCGATGCCGGCAATCATGCCCGCCGAAGCGATGTCGCCGCCATACATGCCCCAAGCGGCGAACTGGCCGATCTCGAGAAACGGCGAGCCGGCGTCCAGCAGCTGAGCCAGCCGGTCGCGCGGCAGGAGCTTGCCTCGCGCAAGGTGGCGCTGGCGCGCCTCTTCCGATCCACCCCGCTGGACGATCTCAGCCTTCTGCGAGATGTCGGCCACGAGTGCCCGCATCCTTTCCTCGTTGGCGCGGAAGGTTTCGGCAGAAGGCGAGATGGAGGTAGCAAGAGGAGGCATGAAATCTCCAGTTCAGGCGCCGATGATCAGCGGTGCGTATTCGCTCTTATAGGACAGGTCGGCTCCGGGCCGGAAACGGAAGCGTCGGCCACGAGCCCATTCCATTGCCGGGTCAATTGTCCGCCATCATCTCGCGCCCGATCAGCCACCTGCGGATCTCGCTCGTTCCCGCTCCGATCTCGTAGAGCTTTGCGTCGCGCAGCAGGCGGCCAGTGGGAAAGTCGTTGATGTAGCCGTTTCCACCCAAAAGCTGGATGGCGTCGAGCGCCAGCTGCGTGGCCTTCTCGGCGGCGAACAGGATGCAGCCGGCGGCGTCCTTTCGCGCGGTTTCCCCGCGATCGCATGCGCCGGCGGCTGCATAAACATAGGCGCGCGCGGCGTTCATCGCGACATACATGTCCGCCAGCTTGCCCTGAACGAGCTGGAAGTCGCCAATGGCCTGGCCGAACTGGCGGCGCTGCCGCACATAGGGCATGACGAGATCGAGACAGGCGGCCATGATGCCGAGCGGCCCGCCGGCCAGCACGGTGCGTTCGTAGTCGAGGCCCGACATCAGTACTTCCACGCCCCTGTTCTCTTCACCAAGAACATTCTCGAACGGCACCTCCACATCCTCGAAGACAAGCTCACCGGTGTTGGACCCGCGCATGCCGAGCTTGTCCAGCTTCTGCGCCACGGAGAACCCCTTCATCGCGCTTTCGATGATGAAGGCGGTAATGCCGCGCGAGCCCATGGTGGGCTCTGTCTTGGCATAGACAACCAGCGTGCCGGCGTCCGGCCCGTTGGTGATCCACATCTTGGTGCCGTTCAAAACATATCGGTCGTTGCGCCTTTCGGCGCGCAACCGCATGGACACGGCGTCCGATCCCGAACCGCTCTCCGACATGGCCAGCGAGCCGATCGTCTCGCCCGAACACAGTGCCGGAAGATATTTCCGCTTTTGCTCGGGCGTGCCCCAGCGGTTGATCTGGTTGACGCAGAGATTGGAGTGCGCGCCGTAGGAAAGCCCGACCGAGGCGGAGGCGCGGGAGATTTCCTCCATCGCCACCACATGGGCCAGATAGCTCATGCCGGAGCCGCCGCAGTCCGGGTCGGCCGTAATGCCGAGAAGACCGAGCGCACCCAGTTCCTTCCACAAATGCATTGGAAAATCGTTGTCCCTGTCGATTGATGCCGCCAGTGGCGCTATCTTCTCCTGCGCAAAGCGACGTACCGACTCGCGCAGTGCCTCGATCTCTTCATCGTGCCCGAATTTCAGCGTGCGGTCATACATGGCACTTCTCCCGAATGGTCTCGGCACCGACAAGGCGCATCGTCATGGTGAGATATTTAGCGGTGACATCGGCCACTGACAGCCGCTCTCCGGGGCGGAACCAGACGATTACGCCGGTGATCATCTGTATGATCGCCATGGCGGTCAACGGCACGTCCTCAACCGCGAAAACGCCTTTTTCGGCACCGTCGCGCAGGATTGTGCGCAGTTCCTTTTCATAGGCCACGCGCAGCTTCAGAATCCTCGTCAACCGGTCCGGCGACAGGCTGCGCAGCTCCATGTTGGAAACGTGGGTGGAATGCCGCCTTTCAATATGAAAGGCGATGTGGTTCCGGACAAAGGCGGCAAGGCGCCCGAGCGGATCGGCCGCGCACTCGCGCACAGCGTCCTGCCATGCGCGGTCGAGTGCCTCCATATGCTGCAGCATGAGCGAAAACAGAAGGTCTTCCTTGGTCGGGAAATAGCGGTAAAGCGCTGCCGCCT
>QGUU01000066.1 GCA_003242525.1 Pseudomonadota bacterium
CTTCCTACTACGGTCCCGTAGTCAATCCGTGGCGGGTCAAGGGTTCGAACAAGCAGCTTGTCCCGGGCGGCTCATCGGGCGGCTCTGCTGCAGCAGTTGCGGGCTTCCTCTGTGCCGGTGCGACCGCGACCGACACGGGCGGGTCGATCCGCCAGCCTGCCGCCTTTACCGGCACGGTGGGCATCAAGCCCACCTATGGGCGCTGTTCCCGCTGGGGCACCGTCGCTTTTGCCTCCTCGCTCGACCAGGCGGGCCCGATTGCCCGCGACGTGCGCGACGCCGCGATCCTGCTCAAGTCCATGGCGTCGGTCGATCCGAAGGATACGACCTCGGTGGATCGTCCGGTTCCGGACTATGAGGCCGCCATTGGCAGGCCTATCAAGGGCATGAAGGTCGGAATCCCGAAGGAGTACCGCGTGGAAGGGATGCCGGGCGAGATCGAGGCGTTGTGGCAGAAGGGCATTGGGTGGCTGCGGGATGCGGGCGCAGAGATCGTCGATATCTCGCTCCCGCATACGAAATATGCCCTGCCGGCCTACTATATCGTGGCTCCTGCGGAAGCATCCTCGAACCTCGCCCGTTATGATGGCGTACGCTACGGCCTGCGCGTCCCGGGCAAGGATATCGTCGAGATGTATGAGAACACGCGGGCCGCCGGCTTCGGCTGGGAGGTCAAGCGACGCATCATGATCGGCACTTATGTGCTCTCGGCCGGCTATTATGATGCCTATTACCTTCAGGCGCAGAAGGTGCGCACGCTCATCAAGCGGGACTTTGAAGAGGTCTTCAACGAAGGGGTCGAAGTAATCCTTACCCCGGCCACGCCGTCCGCGGCTTTCGGCATTGCCGACCAGGACATGAATGCGGACCCGGTGAAGATGTATCTGAACGACGTATTCACGGTGACGGTCAACATGGCGGGCCTGCCCGGCATTGCGGTGCCGGCCGGACTCGACCCCAACGGCCTGCCGCTTGGCCTGCAACTCATCGGACGGCCTTTCGATGAGGAAACCCTGTTCCAGACCGGACACGTCATCGAGCAGGCGGCGGGGCGCTTCCGCCCGGAGAAATGGTGGTAGGCGGCGCGTCCCTTTCACTGAAACGGGCCATCGGCTACAGCCCATTTCCGCCGAGCATGGGGCGACCGTGCCTGATCCCTGCTGCCACCTTTCTTTCGCCGCCCCTTGCCGCGCGGAGGTGAGGGGCTGGCATGTTCTTCTACGTCTCCAAGACCGTCTGGTTCTTCCTGCAGCCGCTTAACCTGGCCATTTTCCTTCTTGGCGCCGCCCTGGTCGCCGGATGGTTCGGACGGCGAAGGCTTCTGCGCGCAGGAGCCTTCCTTTCATTACTGGTCCTGGTCGTTTCCGCCTGGACGTCGCTTGGCGCGTTGATGCTAAACCCGCTGGAGGAGCGGTTCCAGAGGCCCACACCGGCTCCTGAGAAGGTTGCCGGAATAGTCGTTCTTGGCGGCGGGCTGGAGGGTGCGATCAATCTCGCCCGCGGCGGCTACGACCTGAATCGCGGCGGTGATAGGCTCGTAGAGACGGCGGTGCTTGCTCGGCGGTACCCGGACGCCAAGGTGGTGATAAGTGGCGGAACGGGCACCGTGCTTCTGGAAGGCGAAGGCGATGCCGCAACCGCGCCGCGTCTGCTGGAGGCGCTCGGCATCCCCCCCGACCGCCTTATCCTGGAGGGACAGTCGCGCGATACTTATGAAAACGCGGTCTTCACTAACGCGTTGGTCACGCCTGGGCCGGGCGAGACCTGGCTGCTGGTGACCTCGGCCTTTCATATGCCTCGGGCCAAGGCGCTTTTTGACAAGGCCGGTTTTGCAACGGTGCCGTGGCCGGTGGACTACCGGACTTCAGGCCGGGAAGGGATTTCGCTGTTCGCCGATGATCCTGAAGATGCGCTCTCCAACACCACCCTTGCCTTGCGCGAGTGGCTTGGCCTCGCAGCGTATTGGCTGAGCGGCAGGATAGACACGCCTTTCCCGTCGCCGGAAAACTGATCCAACCCTGCCCATGTCGCGCGGGGGCCATGCAAAGTCGGCATGCGCCGATCCATTGAGGCGAAAACGGCAGAAAGATCGCCGGACTTCCTATATGTGAAGCGGGCTTTTCGGAGTTTGCAACGTGTTCCTTTCCGTTTTCGACCTTTTCAAGATTGGCATAGGTCCCTCGAGTTCGCATACGATGGGGCCAATGACGGCAGCGCGACGCTTCCTCGATGAGGTTGGCGGCAGCGACTGGCCGCGTCCTGCCGACGCCAGGGTCGAACGGCTGGGTGCCAGCCTCCACGGTTCGCTTGCCTATACGGGTATCGGGCATGGCTCCGATCGTGCGGTCATCCTCGGCCTTGCCGGGCAGACGCCCCAGACGGTGGATCCGGACGAAGCTGACGGAATCGTGGCCGCCATTGTGGCAGGGAAAAGAATATCTCCCCCCGGCCACCCGACCTACCGCTTTGACCCGGCGGTCGATCTCGTTCTGGACAAGAAGACGCCGTTGAGCGGGCACGCCAATGGCATGACGTTCTATGCCTACGACGCTGGCGGCACGCTGCTCCTGAAGCGAATCTACTATTCCATCGGCGGCGGTTTCGTCGTGT
This sequence comes from Pseudomonadota bacterium, assembly GCA_003242525.1. GTDB lineage: Bacteria > Pseudomonadota > Alphaproteobacteria > Rhizobiales > Rhizobiaceae > Mesorhizobium. Next base: position 2,611 of record QGUU01000066.1, read on the forward strand.
CGGATGAAGAGTTGCAGCGCATGAGGGCACGCGGCTCGGTGACGACGGAAGGCAAGAAGGTACCCTATCCGTTCAAGAATGCCGCTGAGATGCTTGCCATGGCAGCCAGGAGCGGGCTGTCGATCGCCGACATGAAGCGTGTCAACGAGGAAACGCAGAGAAGCCGCGAGGATCTGGACGCGGGCCTCGACGCCATATGGGCGGCGATGAAGGCATGTATCGATCGCGGCCTTTCGCAGGAGGGCGTCATGCCGGGAGGGCTCAAGGTCCGCCGGCGCGCCAAGCAGCTTCACGACAAGCTTCAGGAGCAGTGGCAGCAGAACCGTCCCAACCCGCTCTTGGCCAATGACTGGCTCTCGATCTACGCCATGGCTGTCAATGAAGAGAATGCGGCGGGCGGAAAGGTCGTGACCGCGCCTACCAATGGCGCCGCGGGCGTCATACCCGCCGTGATGCGATACTGGCTGCATTTCCACCCTGAAGCCGACCAGTCGTCCATACGCGACTTCCTTCTGACGGCCGCTGCCATTGGCGGTATCATCAAGACCAATGCGTCGATATCCGGTGCGGAAGTCGGCTGCCAGGGGGAGGTGGGTTCTGCCTCGGCTATGGCTGCAGCGGGGCTCTGTGCGGTAATGGGCGGCACGCCCGAGCAGGTGGAAAACGCCGCTGAAATCGCGCTGGAGCATCATCTCGGCATGACTTGCGATCCGGTCGCGGGACTGGTTCAGGTGCCATGCATCGAGCGAAATGCCTTGGGGGCCGTCAAGGCCGTGACGGCTGCTTCGCTGGCCATCAAGGGCGACGGCAAGCATTTTGTCCCGCTGGATGCCGCGATCGAAACGATGCGCCAGACGGGGCTCGACATGAACGAGAAATACAAGGAAACCAGCCTTGGCGGCCTTGCGGTAAACGTGGTGGAATGCTGAGCCAATGGCTCGGCATGCGGAGGCCCTGTGCATAAGACCGGTTGTCGTTGAATGCGAGCGGGGCCGCCGTTAAGTTCTGACGATGGCTCTAAATCTTATCAAGCTTTGCGTCGGCTGCGACAGCGTCGAGGACCTCGAGGAATGGATTGCCGAGCGCCTGGAAAGGCGGCGCCGCGCGGGCGAGCCTGAAGAACATTGGCACACCACGCGCATGGTGCCGACGCGCAGCGCGGAGATCGTCAATGGCGGGTCGCTCTACTGGGTGATCAAGGGCTCGGTACAATGCCGCCAGCGTATCACTGAAATTCGCCCATTCACGGATGACGAAGGCATCGGCCGGTGTCGCCTCATGCTGGACCCGGAGGTTATCCGTACCGAATGGCAGCCCCGTCGTGCCTTTCAGGGGTGGCGGTACCTCAAGGCCGCCGACGCGCCGCGAGATCTTGGCAAGGACAGGGCAGGGCTGGCGACAATGCCGCCGAAGCTGCGGCAGGAACTGGCCGAGCTTGGCCTGCTTTAAGCTTTCCGCGGTTCGCGGGCCAGCTGGCAGGCGTAAAGGCCCTTCCAAAGTCACGATTCCGGTATAGGAATAGTCTTTGGTAGCTGGGTGGCTGCTGTTCAGGCGGTGAAAATTGATGGGCCTGCTGATCGGTATCCTGGTTCTGGTGCTGCTGGTGAGCAGCATTGTGACCCTCTTTCTCCGGGCTGACCCGTCCAGCCTGGCCAGTTCGATGCGCCTGGCCGGACCTCTTGGACTGCTCTTTGCAGGCGCCCTGATTGCGGCGGCTGGCCGGCCTGGGCTTGCGGGAGCAGCCGTGCTGGCTGCGGTCGTCTGGTACATGCTGCAACGCCGGAAACGCCGGCCCGCACGAAAACGTCGTTCGATCGTGCGGACGGCCGCGCTGGAAGTGGAACTCGACCATAAAACCGGCGCCCTGGAGGGACTGGTTCTGGCAGGTCGTTCCGAGGGAAAAATGCTCGGCTCGCTGGATCTGAGCGAACTGACATTGCTCCATCGGGAACTGGCGTCGGATCCGGAAAGCCGCCAGCTATTGGAGACGTATCTTGATAGCCGGTTTTCCGCCTGGCGCGACGACACGCAGCCGGATGGTCACGAAAGGCTGAGTATTGCGCCAGGTGCGGGCGCCATGACTAAGGAGGAGGCCTACAAGATCCTTGGTCTTGAAGCGGGCGCCGCCGCGGCGGATGTCCGCAAGGCGCACCGCCGCCTGATGCAGCGCCTGCACCCCGATATCGACCGTACGTCGTTCCTGGCGGCGCGCATCGACAAAGCCAAGGACGTCCTTCTCTCCGATCACGATTGATTCCCCTTCGACTTGGACATTCCCAGAGGTCACATTCCGGCTGTTCATTGCTGAACGGCGTAGCAGTCGATCTTCAACCGCTTCAGCGCCTTGCACGTATTGACCGCCGCGTCCTGCGACGCGAAGCCACCAAACCGGGCGCGGTAGTAGGTGGTGCCGCCATTATCGAACGCGACGGTGAAGCTGGACGCATTGCGCAGTATCTTCGGTGCGCGCTTGGCCGTCCTTTCCAGGAAGGCCTTCGCTTCCGACTGGTCGGGTGACGAGGCGACCTGCACGGCCCAGCTGCCGCTGGGTACCGATGCGGTTGCGAGAGGATCGACTTGCTGCGCATCGACATAGGCCGCAACGGTGGCGGCCCTTGCTTCGTCCACCCCGACCGATGTTTCTTCGGCGGGTTCGTCGGCCACCAATGCAACGGCCTGCGGGGCAGGGCGACGGTCCGGCGTCGGTGCATCCTCCTTGGGGAGCAGAACCTTGGCAATGGCGGTTGCCGGGGACGAACTGGCAGCCTTGGCCACAAGCTGGCCACCGCCCTGCCTGCTCGCCTTGGGCAAGTATTTGTGGATGAGGCTGGCCATGTGGTCGTCGCGTTCGCGACCGGTCCTGCCGCCCATCACGACCGCCACGATCATGCGCCCGTCGGACTTGACCGAAGACGCGAGATTGAAGCCGGATGCGCGGGTATAGCCGGTCTTGATGCCATCGACGCCCTTTATGCGTCCCAGCAGCCGGTTATGGCCATTGATGCGCTGCTTGCCATACATGAAGGAGCGCTGGGAAAAATAGGCATAGTACTGCGGAAAATGCTCGCGCAGCGCGATGCTAAGTATGGCCATGTCACGTGCGGTGGTGAATTGGCCAGGGTCCGGCAGGCCGTGAGCATTGCGGAACACCGTTCCATTCATACCCAGCTGACGGGCTTTCGCAGTCATCAGGCGCGCGAAATTTGCCTCCGAGCCGCCAAGCAGCTCGCCCATCGCGGTGGCCGCGTCGTTGGCGGACTTCGTAACCATGGCCAGGATCGCCGTTTCCACCGTGATGGAGCCGCCCTTGCGCACGCCGAGCTTGGTCGGCGGCTCAGACGCGGCCTTCGCCGAGAAGACGACGGGCGTGGACTTCGAGATGCGACCGCTGGCGAGCGCCTCGAAGGTCATATAGAGCGTCATCATCTTGGTCAGCGACGCCGGATAGCGCCGGCTGTTGGCGTTCTTTGAATAAAGGGTTTCGCCGGTTCGCGCGTCGATTACGATCGCTGCATATTTTTCCGCGAAAGCCATGGCTGCATTGCCGGTCACCAGCACTACAGCCAGTGTCACCATCGCCAGTGTTCTGAAAGAGAATAGCCTGCAAATGGTGGCCGATGACGCCATGCTCACTGCTCTGCCCTTGGATTTTTCATTGCTCGGAAAGGGCGGCAAAGGGTCCGCCCAGCTTCCCGGTCAGGCTAACAGCGGCGGCGTTACCAATCCGTTTATGGTAACCAGCATGTTTATAAATTCGGCGGCAATTTTCGAGATTGGTCAATGTCGGCCGAGCAGGTGGCGGTTGACTTCCAGAGAGCGAGGCGGCATGTTTTTGTGCGCTGCACAAATCCAAATCTGGAAAGGATGTCGCGATGACATCGGCCTGCGACCCGCTCGGCTCATTCGCCAGGGGGCTTGCCGACAGCGGCGCGGCGAGCCTCATGTCCGTTTCCCGGGGAACGGAGGAGATCGCGTCAGCGATGGCGGACTATATGCGGTCCAGCTTCAGGGCAGGCGGCGAATTTGCGCGGGCATTTCTTGCTGCAGCCTCCGTCAAGGATGCCGTCGCAATTCAAACGGGTTACGCCAGGCAAAGCTATGAAGCGTGGGTGGCGGGGGCCGCAAAGATAGGTGTGCTTTATGCCGAACTCGCCGCAGGCGCCTGTGAGCCGTTCGAATGGTTCGTCGTTACTCCGAAGGATTGAATGCGCAGCTTGCAAGCGTTCCTGTCAAGCGGCTGGGGCGGGCTGCCGGCGGCCGGAGAGCATGCGCCGGCGGCTTCAATTAAACGCCAACTCGCTCTATCCATATTGTCACCAAACCAGAAGGGCTTAAAATTGGCAGGCGAGAACCTACATGTCGTTCGCACGAGGATTCGATAAGGGCAGCACTTTCGTGAATACCGGTCGGCAAACCGTGAAGGGCGCGGCACGTATGCAGGAAGGCGACCAGAATGGAGCGGGTCGCGGTACGGCGGTCATCACGCGTACGAAAACCAGGACCAAAAAGCCTAGCCTGTACCGCGTTCTCATACTCAATGACGACTACACGCCCATGGAATTCGTTGTCCATGTGCTGGAGCGTTTCTTCCAGAAGGACCGTGAAGCAGCCACCCGCATCATGCTTCACGTTCATAACCACGGTGTGGGCGAATGCGGCGTCTATACATACGAAGTGGCCGAGACCAAGGTGTCCCAGGTCATGGATTTCGCGAGACAGAATCAACATCCGCTGCAATGCGTGATGGAAAAAAAGTGAGGTATTATGCCGGCATTCTCGCAAGGGCTCGAAAAGGCGCTGCACCAGGCGCTTACATATGCCAATGAGCGGCATCATGAATATGCGACCCTGGAGCATCTGCTGCTGGCGTTGATCGACGACGCGGAAGCGGCGGCCGTCATGCGCGCCTGCAACGTCGATCTGGAAGAGCTCCGTCAGACGGTACTCAACTATATCGACACCGAACTGGACAATCTGGTCACCGGCTACGACGAAGATTCCAAGCCGACTGCCGGCTTCCAGCGGGTCATTCAGCGCGCCGTCATCCACGTTCAGTCTTCCGGCCGGGAAGAAGTGTCGGGGGCCAATGTGCTTGTTGCAATATTCGCAGAGCGCGAGAGCCACGCTGCGTATTTCCTGCAGGAACAGCAGATGACCCGCTATGACGCGGTCAACTACATCTCCCACGGCATTGCGAAGCGCCCGGGCGCCTCCGAGAGCCGGACGCCGCGCGGCGTGGAGGACGAGCAGAGCGCCGCTGAACAACAGGAGGATGGCGGCAAGAAGAAGCAGCAGGATGCACTGACCGCCTATTGCGTAAACCTGAATGACAAGGCGAGAGCGGGGCGCATCGACCCCTTGATCGGGCGCGCGCCCGAGATCAATCGAACCATCCAGGTTCTATGCCGGCGCTCGAAGAACAATCCGCTTTACGTCGGTGATCCGGGTGTGGGCAAGACGGCCATTGCCGAGGGCCTGGCCAAGCGCATTGTCGACGGCGAGGTTCCGGAAGTCCTGGCTGACGCCACCATCTTTGCGCTCGACATGGGCACGCTCCTTGCCGGAACGCGCTATCGCGGCGACTTCGAGGAGCGGCTCAAGCAGGTCGTCAAGGAGCTTGAGGATTATCCCGGCGCGATCCTGTTCATCGACGAGATCCATACCGTGATTGGCGCGGGTGCGACCTCCGGCGGCGCCATGGATGCCTCGAACCTGCTCAAGCCGGCTCTGTCTTCCGGCGCGATTCGCTGCATCGGTTCAACGACCTACAAGGAGTTCCGGCAGTTCTTCGAGAAGGATCGGGCTTTGGTTCGTCGGTTCCAGAAAATCGACGTCAACGAGCCGACCATCGAGGACGCCATCGAAATCATGAAGGGGCTCAAGCCCTATTTCGAGGAATTTCACAAGGTCAAATATACCGCTGATGCGATCAAGGGCGCGGTGGAGCTTTCGGCTCGCTACATCAGCGATCGAAAATTGCCTGACAAGGCGATTGATGTGATCGACGAGACCGGCGCTTCGCAGATGCTTCTGCCGGAGCCCAAGCGCAAGAAGACCATAGGCATCAAGGAGATCGAGGCAACCATCGCCACCATGGCGCGCATACCGCCAAAGACGGTTTCCGCGGATGACGAAAAGGTGCTCGCCAATCTGGAGAACGAGCTCAAGCGCGTCGTCTACGGCCAGGATACGGCAATCACCGCCCTTACGTCCGCGATCAAGCTGGCACGCGCCGGCCTGCGCGAGCCGGAAAAGCCGATCGGTTGCTACCTGTTTTCCGGCCCGACCGGCGTCGGCAAGACCGAAGTGGCCAAGCAGCTTGCAGCCTCGCTCGGCGTGGAGTTGCTGCGTTTCGACATGTCCGAATATATGGAGCGCCACACCGTTTCGCGGCTGATTGGTGCGCCTCCCGGCTATGTCGGCTTTGACCAGGGCGGCCTCCTGACCGACGGGGTGGACCAGCACCCGCATTGCGTGCTTCTGCTGGACGAGGTTGAAAAGGCGCATCCGGATCTGTTCAACATCCTGTTGCAGGTCATGGATCACGGCAAATTGACCGATCACAACGGCAAGACGATCGATTTCCGCAACGTGATCCTGATCATGACAACCAATGCGGGCGCGGCAGACATGCAGCGCGCGGCCATAGGCTTCGGTTCGACCAAACGCGAGGGCGACGACGTGGAGGCGATCAACGGCCTGTTAACGCCCGAGTTCCGCAAAAGCCGGGATGGGACAATCCCCTTGGCCCCCTGCCCGGGCCCGGGGTCCCATCAGG
>QGUU01000067.1 GCA_003242525.1 Pseudomonadota bacterium
GCAGCCGTCGCCAGCGAGCACGTAGGTGTAATGATCGACCAGTTCATTGCCGAAGGCCGCATTCATGATGCGCTCGCCAAGGGCGAAACCGACCGAGTTGGCCAGCCCCTGCCCAAGCGGGCCGGTCGTCGTCTCGATACCAGAGGCATGACCATATTCGGGATGGCCAGCCGTCCGGGAGCCCAACTGACGGAAATTCTTGATCTGCTCTATGGTCATGTCCTCGTAGCCGGTGAGGTAGAGCAGGGAGTAGAGCAACATGGAGCCGTGCCCGGCCGACAGAATGAAGCGGTCACGGTCAGCCCAGTGGGGTGCCTTCGGATCGAATTTCAGGAAGCGGGTGAAGAGCACCGTGGCGATGTCCGCGCAGCCCATGGGAAGGCCGGGATGGCCGGAATTCGCCTTCTCGACAGCGTCCATCGAGAGAAAACGGATCGCGTTCGCCATCCGGTCATGTTGTTCGCGCGAAGCCATGGTTCCTCCAGCTGCGGGTTTGGGGAGAGTCCGGGGGACACATAGCAGGCCCGGCCGTTGAGTCAATAAAACCTAAATCGATTTAAAGGTTTTGGTGATGCTCTAAAGGTCGCATGTTTGCCCGTCTGCTGCCGTTAGCGGGGGACAGTGACGAAGGCTTTGTTGACGCGGCTTTCAACCAGCGCCTAATGTTTCATTAACTAACGCGTTGAATGCGCACGATTCGGTGATGGGACAGGACTGCCATGACCGGTGAAACCACGCTCAAGGAAGTCATCGCCCGTCTGGGCAAGGCCATGGAGGGGCTGGAGAATGCCGTGGCCGCACGGCTCGAGCACGAGCGCGACTATTTCGAGGCTGAAGCCGAGGTGCAGCGCATGAATGCGGATCGCTCGCGGCTGGCTCAGGAGCTGGACAATTCCGAGGCACGCGCCGAGCGGCTGGAAGAAGCCAACAAGGAAGTCTCGCGCCGGCTGGTCACCGCGATGGAAACCATCCGCGCCGTGCTCGATCGTTGAGGGAATTGCCATGGCGCAGGTGACGGTTTCCATTGACGGCAAGCAGTATCGAATGGCCTGCGACGAGGGCCAGGAAGAGCACCTGATGGACCTTGCGGAGCGCTTCGACCGCTACGTCACGCACCTCAAGGAATCCTTTGGCGAGATCGGCGACCAGCGTCTGACCGTCATGGCCGGCATCATGGTCATGGACGAGCTCACGGAGCTTCAAAAGCGGATCAAGGGGATGGAGAGCGAGGTCCAGACCCTGCGCAAGACGCGCGACGAGGCGTTGCTCAAGGCCGACAAGAACGACGCGGCGTTGACAGGTGCGCTCAGCGCCCTTGCGCAGCGCATGGAAGACCTTGCGGCAACCCTTGCCATCCGCAAGACTGAGGGCGAAAACGGACCGTCCGCGCAATAATCGTCCTGCCGAGCCGACTTCTCTGGAATGATGTTCCGGTGGGGCCGGGTTGTGAGCAACGACCTTCCTACAGCGGCCTGCCGGTAGCGGATAGAATGCACGCCGGCTAGCGGACAGGGGTGTCCGCGCAACACAAGGGCAGGAACAATGAGCCTTCGCATCAACGATATAGCACCGGATTTCGAGGCCGACACGACAGAGGGACCGATCCGCTTCCACGAGTGGATCGGCGACGGATATGGCGTACTTTTCTCTCATCCGAAGGATTTCACGCCGATCTGCACGACGGAACTCGGCACCATGGCAGGCCTGAAGGGTGAGTTCGAGAAGCGCAATGCCAAGATCATCGGTATTTCCGTGGATCCGGTGGAAAGCCACGAGAAGTGGAAGGTGGACATCCAGACCGCCACCGGCCACGCGGTCAACTATCCGATGATCGGGGATCCCGAGCTGAAGGTCGCCAAGCTCTACGACATGCTGCCGGCTTCCGCCGGCGACAGTTCCGAAGGCCGTACTCCGGCGGACAACCAGACGGTCCGTTCGGTTTTCGTCATCGGCCCGGACAAGCGGATCAAGCTCATCCTCACCTACCCGATGTCGACCGGCCGGAATTTCCAGGAAATACTGCGCGCCATCGACTCCATCCAGCTCACTTCGAAGTTTTCCGTATCGACTCCGGCCGACTGGAAGCAGGGTGACGATGTCGTCATCGGCGGCGGGATTTCGGACGAGGAAGCAATCAAGCGCTTCGGCGCTTTCGAGGCCGTGCTGCCCTATCTGAGGAAGACCAAGCAGCCGACCGCCTGAATCAGGCAGGCATCATGAAAAAGCGGCGCCGAAAGGCGCCGCTTCATTCGTTTCCGTACCGGCCGCTCAAGCTGCCTGCTGCGCCTCGATGGTACGCAGGGACTGAGCCTGCTTCTTGGCTGCCGCCTTTACCGCATCCTGCACCTTCTCGAAGGCCCGCACCTCGATCTGGCGCACGCGCTCGCGGCTGATGTCGAATTCCACGGACAGATCCTCAAGCGTAAGCGGATCTTCGGACAGGCGCCGTGCCTCGAAGATGCGCCGTTCGCGATCGTTCAGAACCGACATGGCGCCTGCCAGCATCTTGCGGCGGTTTTCCAGTTCGTCCTGTTCGATCAGGATTTCTTCCTGGTTCTCGCTGTCATCGACCAGCCAATCCTGCCACTCGCCGCCCTCGCCTTCAGAGGCGCGAATCGGCGCGTTGAGCGAGGCATCGCCGGAAAGGCGGCGGTTCATGGAAACCACTTCCTCTTCGGAGACGTTGAGACGCGTGGCGATCTCGGTGATCTGGTCGGGCCTCAGATCGCCGTCGTCCAGCGCCTGAATGCGGCCCTTCACCTTGCGCAGGTTGAAGAACAGGCGCTTCTGGTTGGCGGTCGTGCCCATCTTCACAAGGCTCCATGAGCGCAGGATGTACTCCTGGATCGAAGCCTTGATCCACCACATGGCATAGGTGGCCAGCCGGAAGCCACGCTCCGGCTCGAATTTCTTGACGGCCTGCATGAGGCCGACATTGCCTTCCGAGATCACCTCGCCGATCGGCAGGCCATAGCCGCGATAGCCCATGGCAATCTTGGCCACGAGCCTGAGATGGCTGGTAACGAGCTTGTGCGCCGCATTGGTGTCGCCATGCTCCTGATAGCGCTTGGCGAGCATGTACTCTTCCTGCGGCTCGAGCATCGGAAAGCGGCGGATTTCTTCCAGATAGCGGGTCAGGCCGCCTTCGCCGGAAACGATACTGGGTAGTGACTGGGCCATAAAGCACCCTCCTCTCTCATGAGAATGCCCCCGAAAGTCGGCGGGCTTATGACGAACGCCAAAGCGCACGTTCGCATGGATTGATTATACAGGAACAAAACCAGAAAAGACAGCATTTGTTCAAGGCAGAACAGTCTGTCACGCTGAAGTGAACAAAGCGAGTCAGGTTTATTGCGGTCGGAATCAGTTTCGTTGATGAAACTCAGATGCCGCGGAATGCAAGGACCAACTCCTCCATGTCCTCCGGCATCGGCGCCTCGAATCTCATCGTCATATGGGTATCGGGGTGGCGGAATTCAAGAATGCGCGCGTGCAGAGCCTGCCGCGGAAACGCTCGCACCTTGGTGGCGAGCGGCTCGGGCAACCGGTTCGCCTTGCTGCGGAAGGCCTGGCCATAATCCTGGTCGCCGATCACCGGGTGGCCAATATGCGCCATGTGAACCCGGATCTGGTGGGTGCGGCCCGTCTCCAGCCGGCACTCGACGAGGCTTGCCCTGGCATATTTGTCCTGCGCCTCTCCGAAGCGTTCCTCCACCATATAACGAGTAAGGGCATGGCGTGCATCCGCCCGCCCTGCAGGCACCACGGCGCGCCGCACACGGTCGGCCGCACGGCCCAGCGGCGCATCGATGACGCCTGAAGGTGGCGCCGGGATGCCCCAGACGAGCGCGACATAAGCGCGCCGGAGATCGCCCGCGCGCCCGTGGTCGGCAAACGCTTCCGAAAGGGCGCGGTGGGCGTGATCCGTCTTGGCCACCACCATCACGCCGGACGTATCCTTGTCCAATCGATGAACGATGCCGGGCCGCCTGACACCGCCAATGCCTGAAAGGCTTTCGCCGCAATGGTGGATCAGCGCGTTGACCAGCGTCCCGGTCCAGTTGCCGGCGCCCGGATGCACGACCAGGCCGGCCGGCTTGTTGATGACGATCAGGGCATCGTCCTCATGGAGTATTTCCAGCGGAATGTCCTCGCCCTGCGGCTCGGCGGGCTCCGGCGCGGGCATGGCGATGGCGATCTCATCGCCGGGCCTGATCTTGTGCCTGGCTTCAGTCACCACCGTGCCTGCGATCTGCACCGCGCCTTGCCGGACCAGTGCCTGCACGCGGCTGCGCGACAGTTCGGGGCCAAGCCGGCCCGCCAGGAACTGGTCGAGCCGCTGGCCGGCATCACCGACATCAGCCACAACGACCTTCGGCGTCGCCTCTATCAATTCATCCCGCTCTTCGTTATGAGCGCTCATCGCTGGAAAACCGCTGGATATGCCATGGCCGGTCCATATGCCGACGAGGAAGAGGAAAAGCCGCTCGACCCGAACATCGAGAAGGTTCGCCGCAAGCTCATCCGCTTCATGGGGATCAATCTCGGCCTTCTGTTCATCGCCGTTATGGTGGTGGTCGCTGCTCTTGTCTACAAGTCGCGCAGCGCGGTTGCCCCGAAGCAGCCGGCGAGCGAGCTACCTGTGCCTTCAGGCGCTCCCTTGGCCGGCGATATAGTGCTTCCGGTCGGTGCTCGTGTCGTTTCGCAGTCTCTGTCCGGCAATCGCGTTTCCATCGACGCCGAGCTTGCCGACGGCAGCCGGACGATCTTCGTCTACGACATTGCCGAGAACCGCATGATCGGCCAGTTCGCCATTCGCAACCGATAGTCGTCAGCGCAAATGGCTGCGGCATTGTTGCGAGCCCAGTTGCTTTTCGCAAAAGGCGAGCCTATATGGCCTTCGGCTGCGCCCTTCGTCTAGCGGTCAGGACGGCGCCCTCTCACGGCGCAAACAGGGGTTCGATTCCCCTAGGGCGTACCAATTCTTCCGATTTTTAATTTAAGCGGCAGGCCCGTTGGCGCGCAGGCGCACCAAAAACCGGATTCAGGCAGCGCTGCGCGATTCGCCTATTATTTCGACGAGGTGATCGACGATTTTTTCCACCAGATCCTGATCGTCGCCCTCCGCCATGACACGGATCAGGGGCTCGGTCCCGGAGGGACGTATGACCAGACGGCCGGCGACGCCGAGTTCGCGGCGGGCGTCCTCGATCGCAGCCTTCACCCGTGCTTCCTCCAGGGGCGAGCCGCCTGAGATGCGTACGTTCTTCAACACCTGCGGCACCGGCTCGAACTTCCGCGACAACTCGCTGACAGGCTTGTTCTGGCGCTTGACGCAGGCCAGCACCTGCAGCGCGGATACCAGGCCGTCTCCCGTGGTGGAGAAATCCGACAGGACGATGTGGCCGGACTGTTCGCCGCCTACATTAAGCCCGTGGGCGCGCATATGCTCGACCACGTAGCGGTCCCCGACCTTGGTGCGATGGAGTTGCAGGTTGAGTCCGCCGAGGAATCGCTCCAGCCCGAGATTGGACATCACGGTGGAAACGATGCCGCCGCCAGCCAAACGGCCAGTCTGGTGCCAGGCTTCCGCAATGATCGCCATGATCTGATCGCCGTCGACTATTTCGCCCTGTTCATCGACGATCACCACGCGATCGGCATCGCCATCGAGCGCAATGCCGATATCGGCGCGCACTTCATGCACCTTCTTCTGAAGTTCAGTCGGATGAGTGGAGCCGCATTCCTTGTTGATATTGGTGCCGTTCGGCTGGTCGCCTATGGTGACAACCTCGGCGCCCAGTTCCCACAACGCCGCGGGGGCCACCTTGTAAGCGGCACCGTTCGCACAGTCGACCACAATGCGAAGCCCCGAAAGCGAAAGAGAGCGCGGCAGGGTGCGTTTGGCGAATTCTATATAGCGGTCATGCACGCCATCGATGCGCTTGGCGCGGCCCAGCCCGTCGGAATCCGCCAGCGCCATCTCGATATCGTTGTCGAGCATCTGCTCGATGCGCTCCTCGATCTCGTCAGACAGCTTGTAGCCGTCCGGACCGAACAGCTTTATCCCGTTGTCATAATAGGGATTGTGCGAGGCAGAAATCATGACGCCCATATCGGCGCGCAGCGAGCGCACCAGCATGGCGACGGCAGGGGTCGGGATGGGACCGAGAAGGAACACGTCCATGCCGGCCGCGCAAAGGCCGGCCACCAGGGCGTTCTCGATCATGTAGCCGGACAGGCGCGTATCCTTGCCCAGTACGACACGATGGCGGTAGCTTCCGCGCTGGAATGAAAGTCCAGCCGCCATGCCCACGCGCATGGCGATTTCCGCCGTCATGGGAAACTTGTTTGCGCGCCCGCGAATACCATCGGTGCCGAAATAACGTTCTGCCATCTACTACCGTCCCGGGACGTTTCCTCGGGCTCCTCATGCCATATTTCGGGTTCCCCCAGCCATCAAATTCTGTGATCCTATGTTACGAATCCTTAGAAAATGTTGTTTTTCCGGGCGTGGCGGCGCAGCGGAACTCATCCTGCTTCGGCTTTGGGGGTGCTTGGCAAAATTCCGATCTGAACGCTATGGTTGCACCCGCAGCTCGTTGAAATACGAAAGAGGGGGGTAACGAATGTTCATCAATCGCATTGCGATACTCGCAGGCGCAGCTGTCACGGTCCTGCTCGCGAATGCTCCAGCCAGCGCGCTGACAATGGCTGAATGCAGCGCCAAGTACAATGCTGCAAAGGCTGCCGGTACGTTGAACGGGCAAAGCTGGAACCAGTTCCGAAAGGCCGAATGCGGGGCACAGGCCGCGGCGACGAAAAAGCCGGAAAAGCGACTGGCCTCGCTGGATGGGCCATCCGGGGGCAAGCGGCTGACCATGGCGGAGTGCTCGGCCAGGTACAAGGCGGCCAAGAGCGCCGGGACGCTCAACGGCATGAAATGGAACGACTTTCGCAAGGCAGAGTGCGGGGCGGCTGCTGCGGAGGACCTGTCGGCGCCTTCGCTCGACGAGGTCAGTTACCGGGGCGAGCCGGAAAAACCCTCGAAAAAAGCACCCCGCGGCGTGAGCTTTCCAAGCACCATTTCCAGCAAATATGCAAACGAAACGCCGGCAAAGGCCCGGATGCGTACCTGCCTCGAGCACTACTATGCCAACAAGGACGCGGGCACGCTCAATGGCCTTCGCTGGATACAGAAGGGCGGCGGATATTACAGCCTTTGCAATGCCCGTCTCCGGGGCTGAATGAAGCCCAAAGGTTAGACTTAGGCCCGCGAGCAATATGCGGGCCTTTTGGCGTCCAATAGTTCAAATTGACGGGAATCTTGGTTAATTGACAGGGTTAAACGCCTTTTAACCTTTGCAATTCATTATCCACGACCGAAGGAGCCGACCCGAGCGGGCCGGCGTTTCCAGGGGGTCTAGGATGATGTTCAATTTTGCAAGGACAGCGGCCTTTGCCGGTGTGATCGCCACCGTCGCCGCCCCGGCTTGGGCAGCCGATCTGTTCGAGTCGCAGCCGCGGGTGGAGGAAGCGCCAGTGGAAGTAGCCTATCAGCCGGTCGAGGTGGGCGGCTGGTACATACGCGGCGATATCAGCTACGCCGATCCGGATTTCCGCGGTGGCGATTGGGTCACGCCCGGGCCTGGCAGCAACAGTTTCACCAGCGGCAGCCTGCGCGGCACATGGGCGGCCGGACTCGGTGTTGGTTACCAGATCAATAGCCACCTGCGTACCGACCTGACATTCGATCATATCGGAAAGACGCGCTTCAGGGGGTCAAGTAGCGGAGCCTGCGGTGTTGCACCGGACTGTATCTCGACTGACGTCAGCAACTTCAGCGCTTGGGGGTTGTTGGCCAATGCCTATATCGATCTGGGCACCTGGCACGGGTTCACCCCGTATGTCGGCGCCGGTATTGGCGGGGCGCATGTCAAGTGGGACACGCTTTTCAATACCGCCTGCGACGCTACCGATCCTACCAGCTGCGATCCCACCGAATCCCATGGCGGCAAGTCGAAATGGCGCTTCAGCTATGCCCTGATGGCCGGTGCGTCCTACTGCCTTACTGACCGGTGGAAGCTCGATGCCGGTTATCGTTTCCGCCACATCTCGGGCGGGGCCATGTTCGGGACGTCCGACATTGGCGTGACGGGTCCCGGCTCTGACAAAGGCATCAACATTCACGAGGTCCGTGGGGGCCTGCGCTATCAGTTCGGCAATTCCGATTGCGCGCAGCCCGTTGTCGCCTACGAGCCTCCGCCAGAACCGATCTACACCAAGTAAGGATAGAGCTTATCCTTTCGAAGCGCCCGGCTCTTTGCCGGGCGCTTTCGTTTTTGTCCGGCGCGCAGGATGCAGCCGCCGGAGCCGCCTTTGCAATCCGGCTTGCTTGTACTTGCCTTCCGCTTCCGGCTCGTGTCAGTTCGCACTCCCCGCAATGATCCGGAAGGAAGAAATGTCTTTCGCCAAGCTCGACGAACTCGGCCGCAAGCTGGAGGCTCTGGAACACGCGCTCGCCATATTGGGAGCGGACGAGGCCACCCATATGGCCCCGGGCGGCGGGGAAAAGCGCGCCGAAACGCTGGCCTTGCTTTCGGGCATGTATCACCGCCAGGCAACGGCGCCGGAGATTGCCGACTGGATCGCGGCTGCCGAAAACGAGGCCCTGAACGAGGACCAGGAGGCGGCGCTGCGCGAATTTCGACGCCAGTACATCAACATGACCTGCCTGCCGCCGGAATTTGTGGAGCGCCAGACGGCAGCGCGCATTCGCTGCGAGCAGCTCTGGCGCAGCCTTCGGCCGAAGAATGATTGGGCCAGCTTCCAGCCTGCACTGGAAGGGGTGGTGGCACTGGTGCGGGAAGAAGCGGCGATGCGGGCCGAAGCGCTGAAGCTGGACCCTTATGACGCCCTGATGGAGCAGTATGATCCAGGTAACCGAGCTGCTGACATCACGCCGGTATTCGCGCGGTTGAAGGCGTTCCTGAAGGGCTTCGTTCCGAAGGCGCTGGCGGCGCAGGGAGAACGGCTTGCGCGCCAGCCGCTGAAGTCGCTGTCCGGCAACTATCCGGTTGAAAGGCAACGCGAACTCGGCCTCGCCATGATGGCTGCATTGGGCTTCGACCTGAACCATGGCTCGCTCTCGGTCTCGCACCATCCCTTTTGCGGCGGCGTGCCGAGTGACGTCCGCATAACCACCCGTTATCGCACGACCGAGTTCCTGTCGGCGCTGATGGGGACGTTGCACGAAACCGGCCACGCTCTCTACGAGCAGAACCTGCCCAAGGAGTGGTCGCATTGGCCCCTTGGCAAGGCCCGCGGCATGGCCATGCATGAGAGCCA
>QGUU01000068.1 GCA_003242525.1 Pseudomonadota bacterium
TAAAAAAAAAGGCTTGTCGAAACAAAGCCCAACATCCATTTGTGGACATTCTCAAGGCTTGCATAGCCTCCTTGCGCGAAGGCCCGCAGAAGATTGAGCGTTGCAGCCGACTGGCGGTACGCCATTTCCTGACGTGCAGGGTCGGGGGTGCGCGACTTCTCGTCAAAAGCCATGCTGTTGATGATGTCGCCGCGGTAGCTCGGCAATGTCACGCCGTCCTTCGTTTCGGTTTCGGACGAACGCGGCTTGGCGAACTGGCCGGCCACCCGGCCAACCTTCACGACCGGCTGGGAGCCCGCAAAGGTCAGCACCACAGCCATCTGCAGGAAAACACGGAAGAAGTCGCGGATATTATCCGCGGCATGCTCTGCAAAGCTCTCGGCGCAATCGCCCCCCTGGAGCAGAAAAGCCTCGCCGGCCGCGACGCTGGCAAGCTGCTTTTTCAGCTTGCGCGCCTCACCGGCAAAAACCAGGGGCGGAAAGGTCGCGAGACGGCCTTCGACCTCCCTGAGCGCGGCGGCATCCGGATAGGACGGAACCTGGCTTATGGGCTTGTTTCTCCAGGAGTTCGGCGACCATTTCGTCATTTCGGCACCCAATACGATTCCGGCGGTCACGATCTTCCGCCTTTCGCCCCATGCAGGCAGTATACGCCATAAGGGATGCGGTTCCTTACAGGAAGCCCGCAGGCTATTCTAGAGCGAGATCGCCGCAGATGGAATTCGGCTCCTCGCTTGCCAGCAGCTCCAACCTGCAAACCAGGCCGACAGTTGCGTTGCCACGAGGCACTACCAGTGGCACCGACCCTTGGCAATGGCAAGGGCGGCCTGTATAGAGCCGCCACTCCCATCCATCATCCATTCAGCAAGGACTACCCATGGCGATAGAACGCACCTTTTCCATGATCAAGCCCGACGCGACCCGGCGCAACCTGACCGGCGCGATCACCAAGATGCTTGAGGACGCCGGCCTTCGGGTTGTCGCATCCAAGCGCGTCTGGATGAGCCGCCGCGAAGCCGAAGGCTTCTACGCCGTTCACAAGGATCGCCCGTTCTTCGACGAACTGTGCGACTTCATGTCCTCCGGGCCCACGGTAGTTCAGGTTCTGGAAGGCGAGAATGCCATTGCCAGGAACCGGGAGGTAATGGGCGCGACCAATCCCAAGGACGCAGCCGAAGGCACGATCCGCAAGACCTACGCCCTCTCCATCGGCGAGAATTCGGTCCATGGCTCCGATGGACCCGAAACGGCGGCGCAGGAAATCCGCTACTGGTTCTCCGACACCGAAATCGTCGGCTGACATTTACTCCGGCCTGGGCGACCACTTAGCCCGGACCGTTCATATTCCGGAAAGACGAAGGGCGCCGCACGGCGCCCTTCTTTTATGCGGGCCGCAAGCCCCGCGTTACTGAGGCAGCTTGTCATCAATGCCCTTGACGTAGAAATTCATGCCAAGCAGCGTCTCGTCGTCCGCCACCTCGCCGTCCTTCAGCCAGGGCGTGCCGTCCTGCTTGTCCACCGGACCGGTGAAGGGATTCCAGCCGCCGGCAATCTTGGCTTCGGTTTCCTCGGCCATCTTCTTCACGTCGTCGGGCATGTTCGTATAGGGCGACAACACCACCGCGCCATCCTTGATGCCCAGCCAGACATTTCCGGTCTTCCAAGTTCCGTCCAGAACGGCCTGGACGCGTTCGACATAGTACGGTCCCCAGTCGTCGGTGTTCGAAGTCAGCTGCGCCTTGGGAGCGAACTTGATCATGTCCGAAGACTGGCCAAAGCCGAGCAGACCGCGCTCCTCGGCCACCTGCAGCGGCGCGGTGGAGTCCGTGTGCTGGGTGATGATGTCAGCGCCCTGGTCGAACAGCGCCTTGGCCGCATCAGCTTCCTTGCCGGGGTCGAACCACGAATTGACCCAGACGATCTTGAGCTTGAAATCCGGGTTGATCGACTGGGCGCCCAGCATGAAGGAATTGATGCCCATCACCACTTCCGGAATCGGGAAGGAAACGATGTAGCCGGCCAATCCCTTCTTCGACATCTTGGCCGCGATCTGGCCCATCACATAACGGCCTTCGTAGAAGCGCGCATTATAGACGGCGAGATTGTCAGCTGTCTTGTAGCCGGTCGCGTGCTCGAACTTCACGTCCGGGAACCTCTTGGCCACCTTGACCATAGGATCCATGAAGCCGAAGGACGTGCCGAAAATGATCTTGCAGTTTTCGCGGGCCAGGCGTTCGAACGCGCGCTCGGCATCCGGACCTTCGGCCACATTCTCCAGATAGGCGGTCTCGACCTTGTCGCCGAACGCCTTCTCGACGTCGAGGCGACCCTGGTCATGTTGATAGGAATAGCCGAAGTCGCCTATGGGGCCCACATAGACCCAGCATGCCTTCAGCTTCTCCTGCGCCTGGGCAGTAGCGGCCATTGACAGGCCCGCGACCGTCGTCATCAGCGCAATGAGCAGTTTCTTCATCGTGTTACCTCTCTGAGTTAAGCCTTAACTTCCCATGGTCTTGTCAGCGATCCGGCACGAAGGGCTGGCCGAGCGCCGCCGGCGTATTCATCATCGTCAGACGCTTGTTGCGCGAGATTAGAACAAGAACCGCGATCGTTGCCAGATAGGGCAGCGAAGAAAGGAATTGCGACGGCACCGGAATGCCAAAAGCCTGTGCATGAAGTTGCCCGTTCCGGCCCGCGCCGAATATGTAGCCGCCGGCAGGCCCCCGCCACGGCCGCCAGGACGCGAACACCACCAGCGCCAGCGCGATCCAGCCGCGGCCCGCAGTCATGTTCTCCACCCATTGCGGCGTGTAGACAAGCGAGAGCTGGCCACCTGCGAGGCCGGCGCAGGCGCCTCCGAACAGGACGGCCAGATATCGGTATCGGAGCACGTGGATGCCGAGTGCGTGGGCGGATGTGTGGCTGTCGCCGATCGAGCGCAGCGTCAGGCCGGTGCGCGTGCGGAACAGGAACCATGCCACCCCAGCGATCAGCGCGATCGAAATGTAGAATACCGGATCCTGGCCGAAGACAAGCCTGCCGACCACCGGAAGATCGGTCAGAAACGGAATGTAGAGATTGGGTAGCCGTTCGCCCGGCAGTCCGACGAAACCTGTTCCCATCATGCCGGAGAGGCCGAGACCCAGCAGGGTCAGCGAAAGGCCGGTCGCGACCTGGTTGGTGGCAAGCGACAGCGTCATCACGGCAAACAGAAGCGAAAACAGCGCGCCGACCAGCACCGCGGCCAACAGGCCGAGCCAGGGGGAGCCGGTCAGGTAGCCCGCACCAAAACCGGCCACGGCGCCCATGATCATCATGCCCTCGACGCCAAGGTTGAGCACGCCGGAGCGCTCCACCACCAACTCGCCGATGGCCGCCACCAGAAGCGGCGTCGCGGCCGTGGCGATGGTGAGGAGGATGTTGACCGCGATGTCCATCAATGCACCTCCTCAAGCTTGGCTGCAGGCACGGCCTCGGACTCGCCACGAGCCTTCGCCCCAAGACCGACGAAGCGTATACGGTAGTGGATGAGCGTGTCGCATCCCAGGACGAAGAACAGCAGCATGCCCTGGAACACGCGCGCCACCTTGTCGGAAATGCCGAGGGCGGTCTGCGCGGCTTCCCCACCGAGATAGGTCAGCGCCAGCACCAGTCCGGCCGCGACGATGCCCAGCGGATTGAGCCGGCCTAGGAACGCCACGATGATGGCTGTGAAGCCGTAGCCCGGCGAGATCGTCGGCTGGAGCTGATTGATCGCACCGGTAACCTCCGAGATGCCGGCAAGGCCGGCGAGCGCGCCTGACAGCATGAAGGTGAAGAACACCATCCTGTTGAAGTTGAAACCCGCGAATCGCCCTGCCCGCGGGCTTGAGCCGAGCACGCGAACCTCGAACCCCCGCAGCAGCCTGGTCATCAAAATCCATACCGCGAGGGCTGCGACAAGGGCGAAGACGAAGCCCCAGTTTGCGCGACCGGCGACCGGGAAAAGCGCAGGCAAAGTCGCCGAATCATTGAACATGACGGTCTGGGGAAAACCGTGCCCTTGCGGGTCGCGCCAGGGTCCGCGCACCATCCAATCCAGGAAAAGCTGCGCCACATAGACCAGCATCAGGCTGGTCAGGATCTCATTGGTGTTGAACCGCGCCTTCAAGACGGCCGGAATGGCCGCATAGGCAGCACCGCCAAGCATGCCAAGCAGGAGGCACAAGGGCAGTACGATCGGACTCTCGAAGGCTGGAAACATCACGGGAATTGCTGAACCGACAATGGCGCCCATGATGAGTTGCCCCTCGGCGCCGATGTTCCAGATGTTGGCGCGGTAGCAAACCGCAAGTCCAACGGCGATAAGGATCAAGGGCGCGGCCTTGATCGTCAGCTCGTGCAGCTGCCAGACCTCGCTGATCGGCGATATGAAATAGGTGTAGAAGGCAGAGATCGGGTTGATGCCCAGCAACAGGAACAGGATTGCGCCCGCAGCCATGGTCAGCGCGAAGGCGATGAAAGGCGACAGCGCCGAAAAGAGCGCTGAACGCTGCGGCCGCTTGACAAGTTCCACACGCATCACGCGATCTCCGCTTCGCTGCCGTGGGCAGCATGGCCCGGCTCGGCGCCGCCCATCAGAAGCCCGATCTTCTCGAAGGTCGCTTCGGCTATTGGTATGGGTTGCGACAATTCACCGTTATGCATGACCGCTATGGCGTCTGAAATTTCGAACAACTCGTCCAGATCCTGGCTGATGACCAGAACGGCCGAGCCGGACCGCGCCAATTCGATCAGCGCCTGGCGGATATGGGCTGCAGCGCCTGCATCCACGCCCCAGGTCGGCTGATTGACCACCATGACAGACGGGCGTCGGTCGAGTTCCCGACCGACAATGAATTTCTGCAGGTTGCCGCCCGACAGGGCAGCTGCCTCCGGGTCGGGCGCACTCTTTCGCACGTCCATCGCGTCGATGATGCGTTGGGCGGCGCTCTGCACAATGCCGCTCCTCACCATGCCGCCGGGGCCGATGAACGTCTTCCTGTCGGTTGCATGGCGGGACAGCAGGAGATTTTCAGAGAGTCGCATGCGAGGGGCTGCGCCATGCCCCAGCCGCTCTTCGGGAACGAAAGCTGCACCCAGCAGGCGGCGGCCCGTTATGCTGAGCGCACCGGCATCCTTCCCACCTATGCGCACGGCGCCGGTATCCTCCTGCCGGACCTCGCCGGATACCGCCTCGAAGAATTCGCCCTGGCCATTGCCGGCCACGCCCGCAATGCCGACAACCTCGCCGGCACGCACCGAAAGGGAGATGTTCCTGAGCGGGATTGAGAACGGCGTGGCCGGCTTGCGGCTGAGATTGCGAATTTCCAGTAGCGCTGGCGCTTCCTCCAGGCCGTCAACCGGCACGCGCACCACCGCTTTCACCTCGTTGCCCACCATCATGCGCGCGAGCGAGGATGCCGTCTCCTCCCTCGGATTGCAATGGCCCACTACCTTGCCATGGCGCAACACCGTGGCGCGGTCGCAGATGCGCTTCACCTCTTCGAGTCGGTGAGAAATGTACAGTATGGACTTCCCCTCTTCTCGAAGCCGTTCCAGCGTCTCGAACAGCTTGTCGGCCTCCTGAGGCGTCAGCACCGAAGTCGGTTCGTCCAGGATGATGAGTTGGGGCGCCTGCAGCAGGCAGCGGATGATCTCGATCCGCTGACGCTCGCCCACCGAAAGATCGCCCACCAGTGAATCCGGATCGAGCGGCAGGCCATAGCTGAAGGACAGGGCCCGCGCCTTCGCGGCGATCTGGCCTATCGGCGAACCGTCATCCAGGGACAACGCAATGTTCTCGGCGGCCGTCAGCGCCTCGAACAGCGAGAAATGCTGGAAAACCATGCCGATGCCGAGTTTCTTTGCGACCCCGGGGTTGGTGATCCTTACCGGCGTGCCCTGCCACAGGATCTGCCCCGAATGTGGCTCCAGCGAGCCGAACAGCATCTTCACGAGCGTGGACTTTCCAGCGCCGTTCTCGCCGAGCAGGGCGTGGATTTCCCCCCTGGCAACAGTGAGATCGACAGCGTCGCAAGCCTTGAGTGTGCCGAAGACCTTGGTCAGGCCGCGAACCTCGAGGAGATTCCCGGTCGCGAGCGGTTCACCCACAATGCCTCCCAGTCTGTTTTTCAGACATGTTTTCTGTTCCCGCTCGAATGGTAGGCCGCGCCGGCTGTGGGCGCAAAGGCCATGCAGTTTGAAAGTGATTCAAGAAATCCAGCGAAAACACAACCTGCGACAAGCCTTCGCTACGGAACAAGGATCGTCGTCCCGGTGGTTCTGCGCGCTTCCAGGTCGGCCTGTGCGCGGGCCGCATCCTTCAGCGGGTAGCGCTGGTTGATGCTGATGTCCACGATCCCTTTGCCCACGACGTCGAAAAGGGCGTTGGCGGATGCTTCGAGATCCTCACGCCTGGCGTTGTAGACGAACAGCGTGGGGCGCGTAATGTAAAGCGAGCCCTTTTGCGCAAGCACGCCGAGATTGAAGGGCGGCACGGGACCGGAGGACTGGCCAAACAGGGCCAGCAAGCCCATCGGCTTGAGACAGTCGAGCGAGCCTTCAAACGTGTCCTTACCCACCGAATCGTAGACGACCTCGCATTTCCTGCCGTCGGTGATCGAGCTGACTTCGGCGACGAAATCCTTCTCACGGTAGTTGATGACGTGGTCGTAGCCATTGGCGCGGGCCAGTTCGGTTTTCTCCGCCGAGCCGGCCGTGCCTATGGTGGTAGCTCCCAGGTGTTTCGCCCACTGCCCCGCGATGAGCCCGACCCCTCCGGCGGCAGCATGAAACAGAATCGTATCGCCCGGCTTCACACGATAGGTGCGGCGCAGGAGATACTCGGCTGTCATGCCTTTCAGCATCATGCCCGCGGCCTGCTCGTCAGAAATGTTGTCTGGCAGCTTGACCAGCCTGTCCGCGGCGATGACGCGGTGCTCTGCGTAGGCCCCTGTGCCGGTGGCGTAGGCCACACGGTCGCCGACCTTCAGCCTGGTCACCTCAGGCCCCACCTCTTCCACGACTCCGGCACCCTCCCCGCCCGGTACCATCGGCAGGCCGCCGGGCGCAGGGTAAAGGCCGGTACGATAGTAGATGTCGATGAAATTGAGGCCAATCGCCGTGTGGCGGATCAGCACCTGGCCTGGCCCTGGCCGGCCCGGATCAATTTCCTCATAGACCAGACTCTCGGGTCCACCGGGAGCGTGGATGCGAATTGCCCTTGTAGTGGTCATGACTTCCTGGCACCCAGTTGGGGAAAGAGCTGCAACACCGCGCCGATGCAGAATAGATAAAGGCCGGTGATCCCGATACCCAGCTTGGTGAACAGGCCAACATGTTCACCCAACACGCCTATCTGATGGTAGAACTGCGCCATGGCTGACTGGGCCAGCGCCAGCATGCCGAAGCCGCACCACAAAAGCGTCATCCCGAGGTTCAGCGACCTCAGCCGGACCACGCGAACAGGGTGAATGAAGTTGACGGGCAAGAATGTGAGAATGGCGCACAGGACGACCACGGCGAATGAAACCCACTCCCCCGGCTCGATCACAAAGAGCGTGAAGACGATCATGTTCCACACGACCGGGAACCCCTTGAAGAAGTTCTCCTTCGTTTTCATGCCCGTGTCGGCATAATAAATGGCGCTCGACACCACGATGATCGCCGCCGACAGGAAAGAAAGCTTTTCGCCCATGAACCCCCGCTGGTAAAGCGCGAAGGCGGGGATGATGACGTAGGTCACATAGTCGATGATGTTGTCGAGCAGTTCGCCCGACCATGTCGGCAGGATTTCCTTGACCTCCAGCTTGCGGGCAACGGGACCGTCTATCCCATCTACCAGCAGCGCCAGGCCGAGCCACCAGAACATCGCCGTCCACTGCCCCTCACTGGCAGCCACCAGTGAAAGGAAAGCCAAAAACGAGCCTGATGCGGTGAGAAGATGAACGGAGAAGGCGCGCGCCTGGGGCCAGGTCACCTTCTTCTTCGGACGCGGGATCCGGCTGGTGAGCTTTTTCGCGGCCTCCCTGGCCTTTGGCCTTACCGTGAGATTCTTGCGCATGAGTTCAACAGGCACCGCCGGCCTGCCGCAGCATTACCGGCCTGGCGTGCCGCTCCGCAGGGCAACGGAAACGGAAGGATATGTCGGGTGGCAGGTCCTGGTCCGTCATGCATATTCCCTTGAGAACGGGCCGACACTAATAGCAGCAGCGGTGCGAGTACAAGCATATGATTCCGCCGCTTCCGTCAAACCACGCCCCCGATCCTTGCTTGAATGCCCGGCCAGCCGGAGGCGAACGGTCACGTTGAAGCCTACCATGTCGCATCCTATACCCGATATGATGTGGATCGAAGGCCGGTCGAAACGAGGCGGGAGTGAGTTTGGTGATGTCTGACAAAGCCACAAGCATTGTGGTCGCCGGCAGTGGCCCTGCGGGAATGATTGCAGCTCTCGGCTTCGCAAAGGCCGGCTTTGATGTAACCCTGGCCGGCCCCGAGCCGTCCAGGCCCGACCAGCGAACGACGGCGCTCATGAACCCGGCCCTGGCGCTTCTGGACAGGCTCGGCGTACTCGCACCCATAAGGCCGCATGCGGCGCCGCTCAGGACAATGCGGATCGTGGATGCCACCAAGCGTCTGATTCGCAGCCCGACGGTGACCTTCCGCGCAAGCGAGATCGGTGAAGAACAGTTCGGTCTCAACATTCCCAACGCGGTGCTTGTTCAGACGCTCAGCGAGGCGGTCCGCTCGCACGCCGGTATCGACTGGCGGCCTTGTATGGTTTCCGCATGGTCGCTCGGCAGCGAACGGGCGACCGCCACCCTGTCGGATGGAAGCACGATTTCGGCCTTGCTGGCAGTGGCCGCTGATGGCCGGCAATCCCCTGCCCGCGAAGCTGCAGGAATATCCGTCCGCAAGCGGCCCTGCCCACAGTCCGCGCTGGTGCTCAACTTCTCGCACCGCAGCAATCACGGTTATGTCTCGACCGAATTCCACACGGAGACGGGACCGTTCACGCAGGTGCCGTTGCCCGGAGGATACCGGTCCAGTCTCGTATGGGTGGTCACGCCCAAGATGGCGGAGGAACTTGCCGCTCTGGACGAAGATGCCCTGTCGGCGCTGATCGAGGAAAAGATGCAGTCCATGCTGGGCCGCGTAACAGCGGAACCGGGGCGCCAAGTTTATCCGCTTTCCACGCTGTCCGCTTTCCGCTTCGCCAAGAACCGCGTGGCGCTGGTTGGAGAGGAGCCGCAGTGGTTTCCCCCAATTGGCCCGCGGGGTTGAATTTTTACCACCCAACA
>QGUU01000524.1 GCA_003242525.1 Pseudomonadota bacterium
TTCCGGGTTGAGGACAATTTAATTGAGGTCCCGATGTTTTCGGCGTTGTCATCGGTGCCATTGTAGACATCTTCACCCAGCACGTTGCTGGCAAGCATGCCCTGAGCCATGTCGACCGGAGCGGCCGGTGCCTGGGCCGGCGCATTCTGGGCAGTATCGGCGGGAGCCGTCGTGGTACCGGCATCCGGCGCTGTCGTGCCGGAATCCGGCGCGGCCGGGGCCATTGCTGTGCTGTCCGTACCCGTCGCAGGAGCCATAGTGGAATCGGTACCCTGCGTTGCAGCGGGCGCAACAGGCTCATACGGGGTTTCGTCAAAGTCAGGCAGCGCAGTCAGCGCTTCCTTCGATGTTTCCGCTACCAGCCAGCGGTCACCGTTTTTCTCGGCCCATTTCAGCTGGTCATAGTCGAAGGCAACCAGCTTGGTACCCACGCCAAGAAAGCCGCCAACGCCGATTACAAGCTGCGTTGCCTTGCCATCCTTGTCGAAAACGATGTCGCTGACCTCGCCGATACTCTCGGCATCTTCGCCCGCTCCGTTATAGACGGATTCACCAACAATATTTGTGGCCAGGCTGCCGTCGGCCTGCACCATGGGCGCCGAAGGTGCAGTGTTCTCCGTTGCTGGCGGAGTTGCCGGAGCCGGAGTTGCATCCTGGGCATACGCGCCCGACGCTACAAGCGTGGCGAGTGCAGTTGTAGCCAAAAGTTTGCGGATCATGATATGTCTCTCCTCGTGCGTGATTTTCATGCGCGCTGCGCCCGGTGAACCGTCGCAGGGAGCCGGGCGCGGCATCTCATACCTGGGCACAACGTGCTTGGGCGGGTTTCCGTTCCTTTACAACCGAGATGGAACTTCGTTGCGCTGGCGGCGTTGCCCGCAGTCGTGCGGGGTCAGCCAGCCTTTCCGTCAGGGGAGAAGCCATTGCGGTTTGTTGCAGTTCTGAACCGCGATGGAGGCACGTTGCGAAACGCCGACCTGGAGGCGTTGAGCGCGCGTCTGCATGAAGTCCTTGAAAATGCCGGCCACACGCTTTCGGTCGATGTGGTGACAGGCGATCAAATCCGGGCTCATCTGGAAAAGGCGGCGTCGCGCCGCGGGGTTGATGTCGTTTTGGCAGGGGGTGGCGACGGTACGATCTCTACCGCTGCCGGCCTGCTGATGAACAAGAAGAAGGCTCTGGCCGTACTGCCGGCAGGCACCATGAACCTTTTCGCCCGGGGGCTGGGTATTCCCCTTGCACTGGACGCCGCGATCGAAGCCTTTGCCACGGGCAAGGTCACCGCCGTAGACATTGCGACGGCGAATGGCCGGCCTTTTGTTCACCAGTTTTCCATCGGATTGCACGCCAAAATGGTGCATCTGCGCGAGAAGATGGAATTCGGTTCGCGGCTGGGGAAGATCGGTGCTTCCACCCGTGCAGCCTGGGCCGCGCTAAGGCGCCCGCCGAGACTGTCCGTCACCTTGCGGGTGGGCGAAGCCGAAATGCGCGTGCGCACCACTGGAATAGGCGTAAGCAACAACCTGTTCGGAGAGGGCCATCTCCCATATGCGGACAATCCCGCAGGCGGCGTGCTGGGAATATATGTTGCAAGCCCCCGCAAACGCGCGGAGCTGCTTCGCTTCTTTTACGACATGATGCGCGGGCGCTGGCGCGACAGCCAGCACGTCGACGTCATGCAGGGGCAGACGGCGCTCCTGAAGCTGGAGTCACCGTACCGGCGGCCAGCGGTGATAGATGGTGAACTGGTGCGTCTGGATCCCGAAACCCGATTGGAAATCCACGCCGGGGGGCTCAATGTCCTGGTTCCAGGCAAAAAGACCTGATTTGCCGCGCTGCTCAACCCTTCAAGGACTGTGTGGCTGTGTTATCGACAATCTCGCCGTAGATATGGACTCCGCCCCAAACGGCAAGGACGAGCAGCAGGCTGGCGATGAGAACGATGAGTACCTGCCAGCCCAAGCGCCCCTGGCGGGCCTTGTTGGTGGGTATCGACTTGGTCACCGTCTTCTCCTTCGTGAACTCATGAAATCTCGAGGTGGCAACGAGCTTGTGCCCCGTTAGTTCCGGCTCTCTGAGGCTTATCGAAGGGCCGAACGGAGAAGTCACGGGCGTGTCGAGCGGTCCTTTACCGTTTGTGGGGATCGCCTGTTTTCGCGGTAAATGGCATAAGCCGCTATCGCCGCGAGGGGGCCCAGGATCATCCCACGGCCCGGCCTGGCCTTGGCGAGCATTGGCAGGAGCGCGGCAGTTGCAGTAACGCCCAGCGCGGTGAGGTCGGACTTGCGTCGCCTCTCTTGCCTGCGGACGTGCGCTCGCGCCGTAAGCCGGTGGGCCAACAGCACAATACCCGCCACGAGCAGGAATCCGACGCCGAAACCGAGCGCGGCTTCGACGGAACCATAGCG
>QGUU01000069.1 GCA_003242525.1 Pseudomonadota bacterium
CGTTCGGGCATTGTCATATCCGGATCGCGCATGATCGCGCCCACCACCGGCAGGCCGAGTGCCTCGACGGCCTCGCTGCACAGGCGACGGTGCCGTTCACTGCCCAACCGGTTGAGGATCACGCCCGCAATGCGCACGGCCGGGTCGTAGGTAGCAAAACCTTTGGCGACGGCAGCGGCGGTCGTGGATTGGCCGGAGACATCAAGCACCAGCAAGGCAGGTATGCCATAGAGCCGCGCAAGATCGGCACCCGCGCCGGTCCGCCCGGCTCCGGCAGGTATGCCGTCAAACAGGCCCATGGCGCTTTCCACGACGATGAACTCCGCATCGCGCGCTGCCTTGTCCGCCAGGGCGCCGAGGAGGGCAGGTGGCATGGCCCAGGAGTCTAGATTGACGCCGGGCAACCCCGTGGCGGCTTCATGAAAGCCGGGGTCGATATAGTCCGGGCCCGACTTGGCGCCGCGCACGCGCACGCCGCGTCGCGCCATCGCCCGCAGCAGGCCGATGGTCACGCTGGTCTTGCCCGAGCCGGAGCGGGGCGCGCCGATCAAGATGGCGCGCGCGGTCATGCCGGACTGTCCATCTTCTCGCGCAGCGCCACGATGTGGCCGACGACAATGAGGGCGGGGGAGGAGACATTTTCGCGCGCCGCAACTGCAACCAGCGTGCCCAGGGTGGCGACGATGGTGCGCTCCTGCGGCAGGGTCGCATTCTCGATCAATGCGGCCGGCGTGTCGCGGGGCAGGCCACCGGCCATGAGGTCGGCTACCGTTTCGGCCATATGGGTCAAGCCCATGTAGATAATGAGCGGATGCCCGGTTCGGGCAAGCGCGCCCCAGTCCGGCCGGTCGTCGGAGACAGCGGCAAAGCCGGTTGCGAGGATCAGCGCACCGTTCACCCCGCGCATGGTGAGCGGAATTCCGGCAGATGCCAGCCCGCCGAAGGCCGAGGTGACGCCAGGGAGAACACGGTAGGGGATGCCGTTCTCCACAAGCGCGAGCGCTTCTTCGCCTCCGCGTGCAAAGACGGTGGGGTGCCCGCCTTTCAGCCGCACAACCTTGCGGCCCTCCCGGGCCAGCCTGACGAGCAAGGCGTTGATGTCCGCCTGGGGGATGGACAGGCGCCCGCCGCGCTTGCCGACGAAGAATTTTTCAGCCTGGGCAGCCACGGCCACGATCTCGGCCGAGACGAGCGCATCGTGCACCAGCGCGTCAGCCTCGGTGAGCGCGGCCAAAGCCTCCAGCGTGAGAAGGCCGGGATCGCCGGGCCCCGCGCCGACAAGCCAAACATGCCCGGCCTGAAGGCGGGGCTTGTGGGCGAGCAGTTGCGCCATACTATTGGGGAGCGTCATTGGCGCCCCCTAAATCGGCGCTGGTAATAGGCGTCATAGAGCGAACTCTCCGAGAACCCCTCTGCAGCCAGAGATCGGCCAACGAAAATGATCGCCGTTCGCTCGACCGGCGTTTCGGCAAACCTTTCGGCAATTGTGCCGAGCGTGCCGGTGATGATTCGCTCGTCGGGCCAGGATGCGCGAAAGACGATTGCCACCGGACAGTCCGGGCCATAGAGCGGCGTCAGTTCGGCGACAATCTGGTCCAGCGCATGAATCGCAAGATGGATGGCGAGGGTGGTGCCGGTCCGGCCAAAATTTGCGAGTGTCTCTGCGGAGGGCATCTTCGATGCCCGGCCTGAAACGCGCGTCAGCACCAGGCTTTGCGCCAATTCGGGAATCGTCAGTTCGCGCCGCAGGGCGGCTGCGGCAGCGGCGAAGGCCGGGACGCCCGGTGTCAGCGTATAGGGTATGCCGTGCTTCTCCAGCCTGCGGATTTGCTCGGCGACGGCGCTCCATACCGAAAGATCGCCCGAATGCAGCCGCGCCACGTCCTGTCCGGCCTTGTGAGCGGCCACATATTCGGCTTCGATCTCGTCGAGAGACAACGGCGCCGTATCGACCAGGCGTGTTCCTGGCGCGCAATGCGACAGGATTTCGGGGGCGACGATGGATCCGGCATAGAGGCAGACCGGACATTGCCCAAGAAGGCTCGCGCCGCGCAGCGTGATGAGGTCGGCTGCACCCGGACCGGCTCCTATGAAGTGCACGGTCATGCAAAGTCTCCTGCAACGGCAATGGCGCAGGTGACCGGGCCTACCGCGACGCGCGGCCCGAGCAGCCGCGCCTGCTGCCCGGCAGCCGCCAATGCAGCTGTCTCGGACACGGAGGGGGTCCCTGCAATCGCCAGCGAAGGCTGGGAAAGCGTCAGTGCCCGCAGGGAAACGGCACGCAGGGCGGCGCCGTCTACCAGGAGAAGCGGCAGGTTCAGCGCCTTGCCCGTAGCTGCAATCGCGTCTTCGGCGCGCTTGAAATGCGCTGTTGCGAGTGCCGACAGGGCCGCTGCCGACAAGCCGTGCGTGTCCAGCGCCGTCTCGATCGCCGCGAGCACTTCTTCGGTCTTGACACCTTTGCGGCAGCCTATTCCTGCAACGATCATGGCTTCATCCAGCTCCATTGGGTCACCGGCATCGCCGGCCGCCAGCCCTGCATGGTGCCGACCGGGGCGGCGCGCGAGACTGTGATGCGGGTGAGTTCACCGCCCAGTTGCGCCTCGCGGCCAATCAGAAGCGCTTCCATCTCCAGCGTCACGGCGTTGGCAACCAGCCTGCCGCCGGAGGGAAGCAGGTCGATGGCTGCATCGAGCACGCCATCATCCGTGCCGCCGCCGCCGATAAAGACCGCATCGGGAGTTTCCAGCCCCTTCAGTGCAGCAGGGGCAGACCCCTCGATCACGGCCAGCCCAGGTACGCCGCAGGCGCTCGCATTGCGGCGAATGCGTGCTGCCCGCTCCGGGTTCGCTTCGACGGCAATGGAACGCAGCGACGGATGCGCCAGCATCCATTCAATGGAGACGGAACCTGAGCCTGCGCCGATATCCAGCAGGAGTTCATTGCGCCGTGGGGCCAGCGCCGAAAGCGTCAGCGCCCGTATCTCCCGCTTGGTCATCTGCCCGTCATGTTCGAAAAGGGTGTCCGCCATGCCGTTCGACAGGGGCAAGATACGCGCTTCACTCTCCGCTTCCACCTCCACCGCCAAAATGTTGAGCGGATTGATGTTACTGAAGTTGAATGCGTTCGCTGGTGCGCTGCGGATTTGCTCGTGCGGCCCGCCGAGAGCTTCCAGCACGGTCAAGCGTGAGTTTCCGAAGCCGGTCCGTGCGAGGAGCGAGGCGACCGCGCCAGGCCCGCCGCCATCCGACGTCAGGGCTAGAATCCGTGCTCCGGAATGGAGCAGCGGG
This sequence comes from Pseudomonadota bacterium, assembly GCA_003242525.1. Lineage (GTDB taxonomy): Bacteria > Pseudomonadota > Alphaproteobacteria > Rhizobiales > Rhizobiaceae > Mesorhizobium. Next base: position 3,291 of record QGUU01000069.1, read on the forward strand.
CGGATCAGGTCGATGGAGCGCCCATGGAGGGAGACCATCTCGATCCCCTGGAGGGGCCAGCCGAGTCGGGACGCGGCGAGGGAGAAGGATGACGGCGCGGGAATCACTTTCATTTGGACGATCGGGATCTTCCGCGAAAGTGTCACGCCAATGCCGTGAAAGAATGGATCGCCGGAGGCAAGCACGCAGACCTTGCGGCCGCGCAGCGCCAGCACCTCTCGCACCGTGTTGTCGAATGGGGTGGGCCAGGGGCGTCTCTCACCGGAAATCATCGGACCTGCAAGCGCAAGGTGGCGCTGCCCGCCAAAGACGAACTCCGCCTCGGCGATGCCTCGCTTGGCCTCGTCACCCAATCCGGCTAAACCGTCTTCGCCGATGCCGATAATCGTAAGCCAGGGCATAAGGGCATTGCTATCAGCGGGCATGATGACCCATCACATCCTGATCCTGGGCGGTACGGCGGAAGCGCGACAGATTGCTGCGGCGATAAACGAACGGCGCGATTGCAATGTCGTGCTTTCCCTTGCCGGCCGGACCGAGACTCCCGTCGCGCAGGGCGTGCCGGTACGTAGCGGTGGTTTTGGCGGGCCGGCCGGTCTGGGTGCCTGGCTGCGCGACAATGCGGTTTCCCTGCTGATCGACGCGACCCATCCTTATGCCGCACGCATTTCCGCCAATGCCGCGGCTGCCGCTCGCGAGACGGGCGTGCCCCTCCTTGCGCTGCGGCGCCCGGGCTGGGAGCGGGTAGCCGGTGACCAGTGGAGGGAGGTGGACGATGTCGCGTCGGCCGTTCATGCGTTGGGAAGCAGCCCGCGCCGTGTCTTTCTGAGCCTCGGCCGGCAGGAAATCCACGCCTTCGAGGCTGCGCCGCAACACCATTATCTGGTCCGTTCCGTGGATCCGGTTGAACCGCCCCTCGCTGTTCCACAAGCCGAAATGCTGCTGGCCCGCGGTCCGTTCGAGGCTAGTGCCGAATTGGCGTTGCTGCGGCGCCATGGCATTGATGCCGTGGTCACGAAAAACAGCGGCGGCACAGCAACCTACGGCAAGATCGCGGCAGCCCGCGCCCTCGGAATCGAGGTGGTCATGATACGCCGCCCGAAGCTGCCTGACGTACCGTCGGCCTGCACGGTCCAGGAGCTGCTTGATGCGGTCAGTCACCGGCTGGGCCCCGTGTAGGATCGCGGCGTATAGACCAGCGGCGGCTTTCCGCTGCGCCTGACAAGGCGGGTCTCGGACGAGCCGACGATGATGCACGTTGCCATGTCGGCCATTTCGGGCCGGGCATCGGAGAGCGAGCAAATAGCCATCCTTTCGTCCGGCCGCCCGGCAGCGCGCCCAAAGATGACAGGCGTGGTCTCCGGCAGCACCGTGCGGAGGCGCTCCAGGGCGCGGCCAAGCTGCCACGGGCGGGCCCTGGAAATAGGATTGTAGAGTGCGATGACGAAACCCGCGGCAGCGGCGGCGTGCAGGCGCGTCTCGATCACCTCCCATGGCTTGAGATTGTCGGACAGCGAGACGGCGCAGAAATCGTGGCCAAGCGGCGCCCCGATACGCGCTGCAACGGCCAGCATGGCGGTAATTCCGGGCACGATGGTCAGGTCCAGGGCGCGCCATTCCTCTGGTCCGCTCTCAATGGCCTCGCATACGGCGGCCGCCATGGCGAACACGCCGGGATCGCCCCCCGAGACGACAGCGACGCGGTGTCCTGCCGCAGCCTTTTCCAGCGCCTCCTTGGCCCGTGCCAGCTCCTCGCGGTTGTCGGAGGCTATGGCGTGCTGGTCACTACGGAGGGCGAGTCGGTCGACATAGGGCTTGTAGCCATAGAAGAACTGCGCATCAGCAACGGCGCGTCCAGCCTCGGGCGTGATCTGGTTGGTGCTGCCGGGGCCTAGCCCGATGATTGCCAGGCTTCCGCTCACAACACCGCTCCCGACGCTGAAACGGAGCCGGGGCGGCCGAGCCAGCCGGCAACCAGAATGAGGGAGAAATAGGGCGCCTGATCATCGCTCTTTGCGGCAAGGGGCATCGAGACGCTTTCCGCCATGGTGCCACGTTCGACATAGATTGCGCGCCCGATCTTGCCAGCACTTTCCAGTGCGCGGCGGATTTTCGGCAGATTGCGGCCGACTTTCATGATGACGACCGCGTCGGCACCCGATATTCGACGCGCCAGCTCTTCCTCCGGCAGCGTTCCCGGAAGCACGGTGAGGATGTCGTCGCCCTGTACGATCGGTTGCCCGGTGGTCGACCAGCAGCCGGACATGGCCGTGACGCCGGGAATGACTTCCGTCGGAAAACGGTGGGCAAGTCGCACATGCAAGTGCATGTAGGAGCCATAGAATAGCGGATCGCCCTCGGACAGAACAGCCACGGTGCGACCTGCCGCGAGATGTGCCGCGACCCGTTCGGCCGACTCTTCGTAGAAGGCCAGGATCTGAGCCTTGTAATCGTCGTGGTTCTTGCTGATTTCGGTGGTGACCGGATAATGCAGCGGCAGTTCGGTGACGCCGGGCTTCATATGTCCGGCGACAATGGCGCGGGCGTTGCCATTGGCCTTCCGCTTGGCGAAATGGGCCACCACGTCGGCCTCCGCCAGCGCGCGAACGGCCTTGAGGGTCAGAAGCTCCGGGTCGCCCGGGCCGGTGCCGACGCCGATCAGGCGCCCTGTTTGCGCCATCGTGCTCACAGTCCTGGCCTCGCCAGCGCGTTGACGGCTGCGGCCGTCATGGCCGAGCCGCCCAACCGGCCGCGTACCACGGCCCACGGCACGCCATGGGAATTTTCGACTAGCGCATCCTTGGATTCAGCGGCGCCCACGAAGCCCACCGGCATTCCGATGATGGCGGCCGGCCTTGGCGCGCCGTCACGCAGTTTTTCGAGCAGGTAGAACAGCGCAGTGGGGGCATTGCCAATTGCCACGACTGCACCGCCCATCCGCTCGCCCCACAGGTCTATGGCAGCGGCCGAGCGCGTATTGCCGATCCTGCTCGCTATTTCGGCAGTGCGGGGATCGCGCAGCGTGCAGATGACTTCGTTGCCAGCCGGCAGGCGGGCGCGCGTAACGCCATGAGCGACCATTTCGGCATCGCAGAAGATCGGCGCGCCGCCTTGCAGCGCAAAGCGTGCCGCACTGACGAAATCCGGCGAGAAGGCAAAACTGCCCGCAGCCTCTACCTGCCCGCAGGCATGTATCATGCGGACTGCGATTTCGGCCTCGGCTTCGGAGAAGCGCGACAGGTCCGCCTCCGTGCGGATGATGGCGAAGGAGCGCTCGTAAATCGCAGTGCCGTCGCGGATATAATCGTAGGCAGACATCTCAATCCTGCTCTTGTGTCGTGAACGTCTGTGCCGCAAGCATGCTGATGCGCGTCAGGCAGGCCGCGGCCGTTTCGTTCGATCTGCGTTCTTTTTCAACCAGTGCGGCGATCCTCTCGAACGCGCCTGATATGTCTTCCGCAGCGATGTAGCCGACGGGCCTGGAACGCGCCGTTCCGTTGGCGACAAGCCCGACGCCGTTGTTGTCTCCCACCAGTGTTAATGTGGCAGTCCCGGGGTGCGCGCAGCCCTTGGCGCAACCGGAGACATGCACCGTGACGGAACCGTCAAACAGGCTGGCGTACTGCCGCGCGAAGCCTTCAGCCAGGGTACGGGTTTCAACCAGGCCCGAACCGCAGGCCGGGCGGCCGGGGCACGCAACGACATGCAGCCGGGGATCGCCCGCATCGGTGACAAAACCCAGCTTGACGGCGCTCCCCTGGAGAAGGGATCCAGCGTCCGGCGACAGGCCGAGCACCAGCATGGCGCGCCGGGGGGCCGGCCGGATTTCGATAGCTCCAAGTTCGACAGCCTGTCGCGCCAACTCCGCGATCGCGTCTGCCGGCATCGAGCCGAAGGGGAGGGCGACGCTCAAGGCGCTGGAACCATTTGCAAGCGTGTGAATGCCGAGCAGCGGCTGCCTGGCTAGTATTGACCGAATGCTGGCCGGGCCTTCCTGATCCTCACGCACCAGCGTGCCGATAATCCTGTTCAGTGAAGAGTGATCCAGGTCTCGGGCGCGCGCGTGGAGGCCGAGTTCCGCCACTGCCTCAAGGACGCGGACAGCCGCTACGATTGCCTCTGTTTGCCCGACGAAGCCGAGAGCTCTTGTTGCCGAGGCGTCGCCGCCGACCGACATGCGCCACAGTGGCTCTCCGTTCGCTTGAACGGCGGTGAGCTTCACATCGGCGAGAAGGGCATCCATTGCAACTCGTCCGCCGCCATCGACGATGACCGTAACCTTGGGGCCCAGGCGGCCCAGCAAGCCGGCAGACTCGAGCGCAGCGCGAATGGCTTCGGCGAGTGGACGCGGATCGGCGACTTCGTCAGGGTCGATTCCCGCCAGAGGTCCGGTTTCCACCGGCACTCCGCTGCGAACCGCAATGCCAAGTGCGTTGACTTCGCCTGCAAGTTGGCGTGCGCTCGCGGGAGTCAGGCCACGGATCTGGATCGAGCCGCGCTGGGTGACTTCCATGATGCCGTTGCCGTGCCGCCTGGCTGAGCCGCAAAGCCCGACAAGGGCAGCCGGCGTTACTCCGCCGGACAAGGGGCTGAGCCGGACAAGAAGGCCGTCGCCCGTCTGCATGGGCAGTGAAAGGGCGGGGCAGGCGCCCCGGCGGAGGATGGCATTCATTCCGCCGCCTCCTTCGATCCCGTAGATACGTGCACGTCAGAAACTGGCGTACCGGATCGGGCCTCGGCCTCTGCAATCAGGGCCATCAGGTCATCGTCGACGGAATTGCGCAGCGGGTGCCACAGGCCTCGCCGCCGGGCAGAAAGAAACCGCTCGGCGATTACCCTTGCCGCGGCTGGGTTTTCACGCAGAAGGAAAGCGCGAACGTCCGGATCGTCGACATAGGCGGCATGCACCGCCTCCACCAGAGAGCCCGGAATTGCCTGTGTGGTTTCCACGAAGCCAATCAGGCGATCCACGGTCTCGGCAAATTCGGAAGCGCCGCGCGGGCCATGCCGCATCTGGCCTTCGATAAAGCGTTTGTTGATGGCCCGCGCCCGCACCACGCGTCCTACCGCTTCGGCGACCGAGCGCGGCTTTGGCCTCTGCGGATCCGTCGTATCCAGCACTATCACGTCCGCCTTTCCGCCAAGTGCCGCAACGGCAGCGGAAAAGCCGCCGATGAAGGCTACGTCAGCCGAGCCTTCCAGAATGTCGCGGCCGGGATCGTCGCTCGTATGAACGAGCAGATCCGCATCGACAAGGCGCGCGGCAAAGGCATCGGGCGCTGCCTTCCCTTCCCCTTCGGCACCACCAAAGGAATGAGATGCCGTACCGAGATAGGCGCGACCGAGTTCCTCGCGCTCTGTCCAGTCGCCGCTGGCAAGCAGGCTCTCCAGCCCCGCGCCATAGGTGCCCGGCGATGAGCCGAAGATGCGCGGCTCGAGCTTGCCTGTCGCGCGACGTTGCGCGGCCAGCGGGTTTTCCGAATCTTCCTCGTCGCGCTCTGCCACGGCGCGCGCGGCCGCATCGATCAACGCGATCTGAGTTGGAAACATGTCGCGGAACAGGCCGGAAATGCGCCAGGTTACATCGACCCGCGGCCGACCGATCGCCGCAGGTGGCAACACCTCGATGCCTGTCACGCGCCCTGTGGCGGCGTCCCATTGCGGCCGGCAGCCCATCAGCGCAAGACCCTGGGCTATCTCCTCGCCTCCCGTGCGCAGCGAAGCCGAGCCCCACAGGTCTATAACGAGCGAGCGCGGCCAGTCTCCATGTGTCTGCAGGTAGGTCGTCACGACCTCGTCAGCCGCCGCCCGGCCAATGTCGAAGGCCGTCGGAGTGGGCATGGTGCGTGGGTCGGCCGTGAATAGGTTCCGCCCGGTAGGCAGCACATCCGTGCGCCCACGGGAAGGCGCGCCGGACGGCCCTGGGCGAATGTGGCGGGGGTCGCGCGCGGCAAACAGGCTCTTTTTTTCCGGCGCCGGGG
>QGUU01000525.1 GCA_003242525.1 Pseudomonadota bacterium
CGTCTCGGCATCGAGATGGTTGGTCGGCTCGTCCAGTAGCAGAAGGTCGGGCTGTTCGAGCAGCAGCCGGCACAGCGCCACGCGGCGGCGTTCGCCACCGGAGAGCGTGGTGACGTCGGAATCGCCCGGCGGACATGCCAGCGCGTCCATGGCCATTTCCACTTGCTGCTCCAGATCCCACAGATTCAGCCGGTCCATCTCGTCCTGGAGCCGCGCGGACTCGTCCGCGGTCTCTTCCGAGTAGTTGGCCATCAGTTCGTTGTAGCGATCGATGATGGCGGTCTTCTTCTTCACACCGTCCATCACGTTCTCGAACACGGTCTTGGTCGGATCGAGATACGGCTCCTGCGCCAGGTAACCCACGGTTGCGCCCTCGGCGAGCCATGCCTCGCCGGTGAACTCCTTGTCCAGTCCCGCCATGATCTTGAGGATGGTGGATTTGCCGGCGCCGTTCGGGCCCAGAATTCCGATCTTGGCGTCGGGATAGAAGGACAGGTTGATATTTTCGAGCACCTTCTTGGTGCCGTAGGCCTTGGAAAGGCCGGACATGTGATAGATGAACTGGCGTGCCACGCGCGCTTTTCCCTGCAGTCGATTGGATGGATTGCCGTTCTGGACGGAGTTGGCCGCTATGTAGGCGATAGGGACGAAAACGGCAAACGGTTTCACCTTCCGCCCCCCCTCACCCTTCCAGGCGGAAGGCGCAGCCGCTAGGTTCGACGCCACTTGATCGACGCCTCAAACAGAGAGACCCAGCAATTGCCGTTCGACCAGCGCAGGACGCTTGCCTCGCCCACCGGCGCGACGCTCAACCTCTATGTCCGCTCCGCCGAAGGTAGGCCACTCGCCGCGGTGCAGGTCAACCACGGACTTGCCGAACATGCGGCGCGCTACGCGGAATTTGCCGACTTTCTGGCCGCCCACGGCTTCTGCACCTATGCACACGACCATCGCGGTCACGGCCACACCACCGCCGAGGACGCTCCGCCAGGCCGTTTCGGGACGCCGCAAGGGTGCGAGCAGCTAATGGCCGACCTCGAGGCCGTGCATGACCTAATCGCGAAAAACCATCCCGGCCTGCCTGTCATTCTGTTTGGCCATTCAATGGGCGGATTGATCGGACTGAATTTCCTGTTTCGGCATTGGCAGCGTGTGCACGCTGCCGCAATCTGGAATGCGAACTTCTCAGCCGGACTCGCCGGGCGGGCAGCCCTCCTGCTTCTTGCCTGGGAACGGTTTCGTCTCGGCTCGGACGTGCCCTCGCGCCTTTTGCCGAAGCTCACCTTCCGCGCTTGGGCAAGGGCGGTTCCGGGTCACCAAACCCCGTTCGACTGGTTGTCGCGCGATGCAGATGAGGTCGGGAAATACATTGCCGATCCGCTATGTGGATGGGATCCCACGGTATCGATGTGGCGCGACATATTCGAACTTATCCTTGCCGGCGCTGATGACCGCAACTTTGCGGGCATGCGTCGGGATCTTCCCATGCTCCTCGTTGGCGGGGCAAGCGACCCGGCCACGGACCGTGGAAAGGCCATCACGCACCTTGCGCAGCGCATGCGGGCGATGGGCTTTTCGAATCTGGTTTCAAAAGTTTATGCCGAAACCCGGCACGAAAGCCTCAACGAGTTGAATCGGAATCTCATCATGTCGGATTTCGCAGTCTGGGCCACTGCGGCCTTGAAACAGCGGCCCCGCAAACCCTAGCTCTGGCCCACTGGAAGGGCCGTGACATAGGCAACGGGGCTTGTTAGAGCCACGCCAGCGAACAATCCGTAATCATCCAATGGCTGAACCTCCCCTCAAAGGCATCCGCGTTATCGAACTTGCCCGCATCCTGGCAGGGCCATGGGCCGGCCAGATGCTCGCCGACCTGGGCGCCGACGTCATCAAGGTCGAGAACCCGGAAGGCGGCGACGATACGCGCAAATGGGGCCCGCCCTTCGTGACGAGCCAGGACGGCGAGAACCTGTCGGCGGCCTATTATCATGCCTGCAACCGCGGCAAGCGCTCCATCGCCATCGATTTCTCGAAACCGGAAGGCGCTGAAACGGTGCGCAGGCTGGCGGCCACCGCCGATGTGCTGATCGAAAATTTCAAGCTGGGCGGATTGAAGAAGTACGGCCTCGACTACGAAAGCCTCAAGACCATCAACCCGCGCCTTGTGTATTGCTCGATCACCGGCTTCGGGCAAACCGGCCCATATGCTCCCCGGGCGGGCTACGATTTCATCGTGCAAGGCATGTCAGGCCTGATGTCCATTACCGGACCTGTAGGCGGGGAACCGCAGAAGGTCGGTGTCGCCGTGACGGACATATTCACCGGGCTCTATTCGGTCATCGCAATCCAGGCCGCGCTGCGCCATGCCGAGGCGACAGGCCAGGGGCAGCAT
>QGUU01000526.1 GCA_003242525.1 Pseudomonadota bacterium
ACGTTGCACAGCTTCCGTTCAAACCGGCCCGGGGTTCCGGCGTGTCGAATACCCCGCCCGCGGTTTCGCGCATCCACAGCAGGTCGGCCAGGGGGCGCGCATCCTTCAGGATTGCGCGGAAGGCATCCGGCCCATCTGTCCTGAGAAGATCGTCAGGATCCTTGCCTTCCGGCAGCAGGGCAAAGCGCGCCGTCCGGCCGGGCTGGATGGAGGGAAGGATCAGATCCGCCGTGCGCCACGCAGCCTTGATCCCTGCCTGGTCGCCGTCAAAGCAAAGAACCGGCTCGCCGGACATGCGCCACAGAAGTTCCATCTGGTTCTCGGTCAGCGCAGTGCCGAGCGGCGCAACCACATTCTCGAAACCGGCCTGCGCCAGCGCAATCACGTCCATATAGCCTTCCACGGCTATCACCGTGCCGCCCTTCCCCGCGGCCTTGCGGGCGCGGACAAAGTTGTAAAGCACGTTGCCCTTGCGGAAGAGTTCCGTTTCCGGAGAGTTGAGGTACTTCGCCGCCACGTCGGGAGACATTGCCCGTCCGCCGAATGCGATGATCCTCCCGCGCGAATCCGGGATCGGGAACATGATGCGGTCGCGGAACCTGTCGTAGGAAACGGGAACGTCCTCGAAAACCGTCAGCCCGCAGGCCTCCATCTGTTCTCTCGTCACCCCCCTTGCCGCCAGATATTCCTTGAGCGCGTTGCGGCTGTCGGGTGCGTAGCCGAGCCTGAAGGCCTGCTGCGTGGCGGGCGTCAGCCCGCGATCGCGCAGATAGGCGCGTGCCCGCGCACCATCGGCGGCGTGCAGCCGCTCCTGGAAAAAGCAGGTCGCCATTTCCATGACCTCAGTGAGGGAAGCGCGTTGCTGCTCCCGCCGCTCCGCCTGTTCGTCGCGAGCCGGCATCCGCACCCCGGCGAGGTCGGCAATGCGCTCGACCGCCTCGGGAAAGCTCAATCCTTCGAGCTCCGTGAGAAATCGGAAGTGATCGCCGGAAACACCGCATCCGAAGCAATGGTAGCGGCCCTTCCTGTCCTCGCAGTGGAAGGAAGGACTCTTCTCGCCGTGGAAAGGGCAGCACGCCCAGTAGTCACCCTTGGCGGCATTCGTCTTCCTGCGATCCCACGTCACGCGCGGGCCGATGACCGAGGAAATCGGCACCCGGTCCCGGATCTCGTCAAGGAAGGCAGGGGTAAAGCGCATCGGCAAGCTCGTTTGAGCTTCATATATCCCCCCGCCGCGTCGGTTACGACTCCTATTGCCGCACCTTCCGAAGCGATGCCCGGTATTCACAAGACGGCAAAAGGCGGCTCGCAGGAGCCGCCTTGTCTGTCCGGCCACTCATCAGCGGGCCGCAATGACCCCGGCAATGATGCCCGAAAGGACAGAAACCAGGATATAGTCGTCGCCGACGCGGACCCATTGATGGCCGGGAGCCGGACGGTGCAGATGATGGCGGCGCCAGTCCACGCGCTCATGCCTGCGCCAGTCATGGTAGCGGTCGCCGCGCTTCCAATGGCGCTTCACGACCTTCTTCCGGTGGAGTTCGCGCTTCTTCAGGTCGCGATTGGTCGGCTTTCTCATGTGTTCATGAGAGGGCTTGCGCCAGTCCACCTGCATCGAGGAAGGCTGGGGTGCAGCCGGGACATTGAGCGGTGCCGCATGCCCGGAAATGGCCGAGCCGGCGAGCATGGACGCGGCAAGGACAGAGAGAATGATACGCTTCATGGGAGAGTGCTCCTTCGTTGTCGGTGCCAGGAGCAATAGCGTCACGCGAATGAACCCAAACTGAACAGGAGCATTACATTTTTGTAATTGAATTTCCTGCGGTTGCGCCGATATGCAAAAGCAGGAGCTGAGGCTGATGGCAAAGCTGGACGTTCCGCGTCCTGTTCGCCTGAAGGAGAACAGGCAAGTTGAGGCGTCAGCCGAAGACAATCATTTCCGGCCACATCACCGGCCCGACCCGGTGAACGCGGTTACCCGGAAGCCGCGGGGCGATGGCCAGGCTGCCATTGTGTCTATGATTGCTTAAACTTTTCGACGGCTTATCTAAGGAGTGCCAGCCCGGCCTTTCCCGTGAATACGAATATTGCGCTGCGCCGAACTTGGCGGAAACTATTAACCGGCTAATATATAGGCTGAAGGATACGGCATGATTCGCGACTGGATATCGACGTTCAGGCAGGTTGCACCGCTTGAAGCGGTCCACTCTGCAGAAAAGTCGTTGCCATGAGCGGCTCTGTCGTCCTGCTTCACCTTGCCGGCGCGGTCGCGCTGATGCTTTTCGCCACCCGCATGGTGAAGACGGGGGTGGAGCGAGCCTATGGCGATGCGCTGCGTCACAAGCTGCGTTCCACAATGCGCAATCCGCTTCTGGCCGTGCTGGCCGGCAC
>QGUU01000070.1 GCA_003242525.1 Pseudomonadota bacterium
GCTGCGCGACAAATAGCGAGGCAGCATGCTTGCGGTCTCGCAAACCGCCCGTCATGATGCGTCTGCCGCGACACCAGACTTCTCATCCAGATCGTCGCGCCCTTCTCATCCAGATTGTCGCTGTACAGCGATTGCACGCCCAACGCCGCCTCAAACAGCTGCTCCGATCGCATCGTCTCCGTCGCCTCCCTCGTCTCCACGAACGACCGGCGACACTACTACATTACCCACTCGGATTTCGAAAGAGGCACATAATCTGATGCACCAAATGGTGGCTTCCGGTCGAACAGAAAACGATCGGCAACAGCCGTGAACTCATCGACGTATGAAGGCTTGGGGTAAACGAGGCAAGCACGATGAGGTTCATCCTCTCGTGGATCATTGCATTGATGTCGCGAAGGTCTATCGGCTTTTGCAGGATATTGTTCGGCTGCCAGTTTTTGCCCCTCTCACATCGGCTCAGAAAGACCGACTCGCGGTCATTGCGTTTCTGCACGATTTCGGCAAGTGCAACCATGGCTTTCAGGCCAAGGCGGACCCTGCCGCGCGTGACCATGACACCGCCGGGCACGTCATGGAAGCGGTGGCTCTGCTGCGGGAATTGCAAGACCGATGGCCGCCGGCATGGGCTAGCCTGATCGAAACCCTTTGCGGCTGGTTTGTCAGCGAAGAACAGGCTTGCCAGATGCTGCTGGCCAGCGTCTCGCACCACGGTCGGCCCTTGTCGTTGAAAGATTACGACAACTCGGGTGTGGACCGCGCCGCGAAGAAGTGGTGGAGTTCGGCCAACGGGTATGACCCCCTGGCGGCCCTGGAAGAACTGGCGCAAGCTGCGCGCCGCGCATTCCCCGATGCGTTTCGCAACGATGTCCCCCCCATCGATGCGAGGTCGGAATTACAACAGCGATTCGCAGGCCTCGTAATGCTGGCCGACTGGATCGGATCGGACACGCAATTCTTCCCCTACCGGCAAAGCGATGACGAAGATCGCTTGGCGCTTGCCCAGAATGCAGCACAGCGCGCCTTGCGCGCCATTGGCATGGTAACTCCCGAGCCACGAATTCCCAAGGCCTTCGCATCGGTCTTTCCCTTCCAGCCCACGCCGCTACAACAGGCCCTGGCTCAAACGCTGGAGGTCAGCGACAACACGCGCCTGCTGCTGGCCGAATCCGACACCGGCTCTGGCAAGACTGAAGCGGCGCTGGCGTGGTTCTTCCGCCTGTATGCGCAGCAAAAGGTCGACGGCCTGTACTTCGCATTGCCCACCCGTGTGGCCGCGCGCGAACTCTACGAGCGCGTGCGGCGAGCAGTGGAGACGGCGTTCGAACCCGAGCAGCGCCCCGGCCCCGTGCTGCTGGCCGCACCTGGTTATGTGAAGGTAGACGGCTTGTCGGTGCAGGCCCTGCTTACCGATCCCCAAGGCGCCTTATGGGACGACAGCACGCAAGACCAGAAGCGTGAACGTCTTTGGTCCGCCGAGCGGCCCAAACGCTTTCTGGCCGCGCCCATAGCCGTGGGCACCATCGACCAGGCGCTGCTGTCGGTGTTGCAGGTCAAGCACAGCCTGCTGCGCTCGGTGTGTCTTGATCGGCACCTGCTGGTGGTGGACGAGGTGCACGCCTCCGACCCCTACATGCGCGAGGTGCTGCGCGCCTTGCTGCGCGGACATCTCGCGCGGGGTGGCTGGGCGCTGCTGCTGTCGGCCACCTTGGGCGAGTCTGCGGCCTCCATGTACTTCGAACGGGACGCATTGCCGCTCGATGAGGCGTTGGCACGGCCTTACCCGCTGCTGTCGGCGCGCTCTGGCGCTTGGCCCACGCCTGCCGCACGCGAGCGCCGCATCCATGTGGAACTGAGCCCGACGCTGACCGATGACGAGGCGCTGCAGCCGGCGCTGATCCAGGCCCTTGAGCATGGTGCGCGTGTGCTGGTGGTGTGCAACACCGTCGCGCGGGCCAATGCCATGTTTCGGCGGGTGGAGGCCACACTGCAAGCCGGGAAAGCGCACCTGCTGCCTGCGCTGTTTGCTCTGGAGGGCGTGCGCTGCCCGCATCACGGCCGCTTCTCCCGCGAAGACCGCGAGCGGCTAGACGCCGCCGTCACCGTGCAACTGGGCAAGGGCTCGCCTGCGGGCGCGCGGCTGCTCATCGGCACCCAGACGCTGGAACAGAGCCTGGACATCGATGCCGATTGGCTGGTGACCGACCTTGCTCCGATGGACGTGCTGATCCAGCGCATCGGAAGGCTGCACCGGCATGAGCGGGGTACCCGTCCCGAAGGATTTGAGACGCCCCACGTTTGTGTTCGTGTCCCGCCAAGAGATCTGGCGGAGTACCTCGAGTCCGGCGATTTGAAAGGTCCAGCAGGTTTGGGCAGTGTCTATGCGGATGGACGAGTGCTGGCGTGTACCTGGGAAGAACTGAGGCAGCGGCCCACGCTGGTGCTGCCGCAGCAGGCCCGCGAACGCATCGAACGCACCACCCACCCGGAAGCGCTCGATGCCCTGCCCGAGGTCTGGCATGCCCACGGACAACAGCTCATGGGCAAGGTGCAGGCCGAGATCGCGCAGGCCCTGCGCTCGGTGCTCGATGACCAACCCTTCGGCGAGCTGCACTACGCCGACAAAAGCGAACGCGTGCTCACCCGGCTGGGCCGCCCCACCTATGACATTCCACTCGCAGCGCCGATGCCCTCGCCCTTTGGCGTGGACATTCACCGCGTCGCCATTCCGTCGCACTGGCTGACAGACGCCCAGGCGCCAGAGACCGTGCGCGCAGAACCCATCGAGGGCGGCTTCCGATTCTCCATCGGAGAGACTTCCTTCCGCTACACCCGATTCGGACTGGAGAAAGACGATGCATGACCTGCTCACCGACCCACTGATCGGCGTGCGCACCCCAGAGGGCGAGCGCCACATGAGCCTGCCAGACCTGCTGGCCGCCCTCTCGGCCGGCACCGTGGAGGGCTACACGGGTCTGCGCGCCCACCAGGCCGACCCTTGGCATGTGTTCCTGGTGCAACTGGCCGCCAGCATCCAAGCGCGACGCCCCACCGAGCGACTCCCCACCTATGCCGCCTACTGGCGCGACGGTTTGCTGGATCTGGCGGATGGCAAGGCCAGCGCGTGGGAGCTTGTGGCGGGAGACGTCACCCAGCCGGCCTTCTTGCAGCATCCGTGGACGAGTTGGGAGGCCGAGGCGGCTGACTACGGCGTGAAAACCGTGCGCGGGCAGACCGTTTTCGAGCCCGAAGCCAGCACCCCCGACGAGCTGGACGTGCTCATCACCACCAAGAACCACGACGTCAAGATGACGCGGGTGGGGAGCGAAGTGCTCGAAGCGTGGCTTTATGCACTGGTTTGTTGCCAAACCATGAGCGCCTATGGCGGCAAAAAGACCTACGGCATTACGCGGATGAACAGCGGATCTGCCAGTCGCCCGATCGTGGCATGGGTGCGCCACCTTCATCCCTACGGACGCTTCGTCGATGAAGTCGCTGCGCTGCGCAAACTGCGGGACAAGATAGTGAAGGCACACTGCTTTCAGGCACGTGGCGTGGTGCTCACGTGGCTTTCGCCATGGGATCGCAGCCAACACCAGTACGTTCTGAGTGATTTGGAACCATGGTTCATAGAAGCCGCCCGTCCACTGAGACTGGTTTCGGCATCGGGTGCGCTGATGGCGCTGAGGGCGTCGTCAGACAAGCGGCAAATCGGCCCAGCGGAACCCTTCAACGGTGATGTGGGCGACCCGTGGATTCCGATCAACACTCAGGACAAGAAGAAAGGGCAGTCCGCGCTCACCGTGTCTGCCCCTGGCTTCACCCCAAGCCTTCTGAGCAAGCTGATTTTCGAGGACGACTTCAAGCTCACGGAATTGCAGCTTCCAAGCGCTGGGGATGGGCCTGCATGGTTCGTGGCCAGCGTCTTGGTGGGAGGCAACTGCACCACAGATGGCTTCTATCGCATCGAGCTTCCCGTGCCGCCCAAGGCGCGCTTGGCGCTGCTGAACAAGCAGCACCGCGATTTGTTGGGTAATCTCGCGCAAAAACTGCTGGGCGACGCGAAGGAGGTGCAGAAGGCGCTGAACACAGCGCTGACGGTGCTGACCGAGGGCGGCCCCGACAAGGCGGATTTCGAACGCGTCGAGAACTGGCTCAAAGGCGCTCGCAAGGACTTTGGCCGGCGCTGGGAGGCGATGTACTTCACCACACTATGGCGAGGTGCCGACGAAGATCACGAAGCCGTGCGTAGCGACTGGCAGCAGCAGCTCGTCAATGCAGCCCAAGACATGCTCGATGAAGCCACCCAGCGCCTGCCGCTGCCCGCCAACCGCTCCTGGCGGGCCATCACCCAGGCACAAGGCACCCTGCGCGGCATGCTGCGCAAAAGCCACCTGCCATTGCCTGTGCACGCTCGCTCAGAAGATGCCGACACGATGGAGGAAACGACCGCATGACCGCACCCGCCCCAACTGCGCCCGTTGAACCGACGCTTGGATCCGAGGTCGCCCGCCTGGCAGGTGTGATCGGCTCACCGCATTTCCCCGGAGGTGACCGTGCCGCCCTGCGCCGCTGGGCGCCGGGGCAACCCGTGCCCTTGGCCTTCTACCGGCTGTGGCTACGGCACCTCGGCAGTGATTTACCGCCGGAACATCGAACCGAAGCCTGGATGGCCATCGTCTGGGCCATCGCCACCCTCGGAGAGGGGTGCCATGACCCCAAGCGCCCCTTCGGCCAGGCGCTGGCCGAAAGCGGCTACTCGGAGGGTCGCTTAGAACGCTTGCTGTCCGCGCCGGACGATGTACGCATCGATCTCTTCATGAGCGCCGTGCGCTTTCTCGCCGCCAAGGGCGAACGCTTCGATGCGCGGGACGCGGCCCAGTTGCTGCTGACCCTCGATGCCGACAAGCGCGAGGGCCTGCACCGCCGCATCGCTGCCGCGTATTTCCGCCACCTAACCCAAAAATCCAAAGCCAAGGAGTGACGCCGATGTTCCTGCAAATCCACACCCTGACCGCCTACCCCGCGAGCCTCTTGAACCGCGACGACGCGGGGCTGGCCAAGCGCATTCCGTTCGGCAATGCCATCCGGCTGCGAGTGTCGTCCCAGTGCCTCAAGCGCCACTGGCGGGAAGACCTCACCCAACGGCTGCCGGAGATACCCGACGGACAGCGCACCCGCTCCTTCTTCACCCGTACTGTGCTGCCCAAGGCTGTGGCAGCGGGCGTCCCTGAAGCGCTGGCAGCTTCATTAATCGAACCGCTGGCCAAAGCCGTTATCGACGGCGGTGTCAAGGAAGGTGGCGATCTGAACCAGCCCGTGCTGTTCGGGCTGCGCGAGGCCGACTATTTCGTGGAGCTCCTGTTGCAAGCCAGCCGTGAGGCGGACCCCGCCAAGGCGCTGGCCGAGCGCCTCAAGACCAAGGAAGAAAAGGACAACCTGAAGGCCCTGAGCAAATCGGCCGCTGGGCTGACGGCGGCGCTCTTCGGCCGCATGGTCACCTCCGACCTTCTGGCTCGCGTAGATGCACCGGTCCATGTGGCCCACGCGATGACCGTCCACGCTGCCAATACCGAGATGGACTACTTCACCGTCGTGGACGACCTCAACCGCGACGATGAAACCGGCGCAGCACACGCCAACCAGACGGAACTCGGCGCCGGCCTGTACTACGGCTACGTGGCCGTGGACGTGCCGCTGCTGGTGGCCAACCTGACCGGCTGCGAGGCCAAAGACTGGCGCGGCCAAGACGCGACGCTCCCCCGGCGCGTCCTGGAGGCGCTGGTATCGAGCATCGTGCAGCAAAGCCCGGGGGCCAAGAAGGGCAGCACCGCCCCTTATGCATGGGCCGACTTGCTGTTGCTTGAGGCCGGCCGCGCGCAGCCGCGCACGCTCGCCAACGCCTTCCTGGACGCGGTGCCCTGGAAGGACGCCAAGCAAGATCTGCGTGCGGTCGCGATGGGTCGACTGGCCGACTATCTGCGCCGGCAAGACGAGATGTACGGCGCGCCTGCCGGGGGTTCGGGCGGCTATCGGGGCCTGTCCACCGTGCTCGATCCGCTGCCCCCGGGGCTGCCGCCCAAGACGCCGGTGCCGAGCAACGTGGCCGCCGCGCTCGACGCCGTGTGGGGCTGATGGCATGGACTGCCTCATCCTGCGCTTCGACGCGCCGGTGATGAGCTTCGGCAGCGTGGTGGTCGATCAGCTCAACCCCACCTGGCGATTCCCGGGCAAGTCCATGCTCACCGGATTGCTGGGCAATGCGCTGAGCTGGGACCACCGCGATGCCGACAAGCTCCAAACCCTGCAGGACCGGCTGCGTTTCGCGGCCCGCTGGGATGCCGAACCGGCACCGCTGACCGACTACCAGACCGTAGAGCTCGGCCACGAGTTCATGCGAGGCACCGGCTGGACCACACGCGGCAAAGTTGAAGGGCGCAAAGGTGAAATAGCCGCGAAAATCCGTAAGACGGGCCATTACACCCATCAACGCTGGCGTGACCACTGGGCCAACGGTGTGGCCACCGTGGCGCTCACGCTCGACGGCGAAGGACACCCCACGGTAAACGACCTGGAGAGCGCCCTGCGCACACCCGCCCGGCCGCTGTTCATCGGCCGCAAGCCATGCCTGCCTGCCGCGCCCATCCTCGTCGGCCGCCGACAGGCCGCGGGCGTGAAGGCCGCACTGGCCGCCGAGCCACTGGCTGACGTCGGTCCGCGCCGAAGGCCTGCCCACATCCCGGCCCTGTGGCCGCTTGACGAAGGGCATGGTGCCAGCTCGGAAGAACGCTTCGACCGGCGCGACTGGCGCAACAACATCCACCGCGGCGCCGAGCGCTATGCAGTGGGCATTCTGGAGTTGACGGTATGAGCGACCTGCATCTGCTGCGCATTCCCATCGATGCGCCTCGTCTGCTGCGGTTCGCCACTGAGCACGGCATCAAACAGGAAGACGAGACCTTGGGCTACACCTTGCATGCCTGGTTCGCCGCGCTGTTCCGTGACCAGGCCCCCAAGCCCTTTCGCTACATCGAGCGCCGCAGCGAAGTGCTGGCCTACGCGTCCACGGACGCCGCCACCTTATTGGCGCAGGCCCAGGCCTTTGCCTCGCCGCAGGCCTGGGCTGCGCTCGACCCCGAGGGCGTCGCCAGCAAGCCCATGCCCCAGGCCTGGCGGGCAGGCCAGCGCCTGAGGCTGGAAGTGCTGACCTGTCCGGTGTCGCGCAAGGGAAGCGAGGAGAAAGACCTATATCTGCGGGCACTCGACCGCCTTGGAGATGCAGCGCCGCCGCGTGCCGAGGTGTACCGGACCTGGTTCACCGAGCAATGGGCCGATGCGGTCCGCTTCGATCAGCTGGAACTTCTGGGGATGAATGCCCGCAGCCGCCTGCTTCGGCGTGCGCGCAATGGGGCGAACCGCCTGCGCATCGTGGAACGGCCGCAAGCGCTCTTCGGCGCCGACGCGGTCATCATTGATGCCGATCGATTCTCCGGGTTGCTAGCACGTGGCATTGGCCGCCACCGTGCGTTCGGCTTCGGCATGGTATTAGTCGTCCCGCCGAGATGAGCTCAGCATCCGGTTTGATACATGGGCGGTTGGGACTGGCAGCCTCGCGCATCCCGCATGCCGACCGGCACGGCCTGCTATGGCTTGAATACGGCAAGCTCTCGGTGGAGGACGGCACACTGCGTTTCGTGGCCGCCAAGAGCGAAACGCTGGACGCGGGCGACTACGCCATTCCTTACCAAGCAGTATCGATGATCCTGCTCGGGCCCGGCACCAGCATCACGCAAGACGTACTGCGCTTGTGTGCGCGCCACGGCACCTTGATCGCAGCCGTCGGCGAAGCCGGCGTCAAGAGCTACACCGCCCCTCCGATGGGCCGGGGTCGCTCCGACGTCGCACGGACACATGCCGAGCGCTGGGCCAACCCCAAACGACGGCTCGACACGGCCCGCCGACTCTATGCGTGGCGCTTTGGCCGTGTGCTGCCCCACCGCGACATCGAAACCCTGCGTGGCATCGAAGGCGCACGCATCAAGGAGAGCTACAAACTGGCGGCCCAGCGATTCGGCATCGAGTGGCATGGGCGCCGCTATGACCGGCAGAACCCGAACGCGGCCGACCTGCCCAACCAAGCGATCAATCACGCCGCTACCTTTGTGGAAGCGGCGGCCGACCTGGCGGTGGCTGCCGTAGGCGCCCTGCCGCCGCTCGGATTCATTCATGAAGATTCAAGCAATGCATTCACACTCGACATCGCTGATCTCTATCGCGTGGACCTGACACTGCCCTTGGCATTCGGCGCAGTGCGCGCATATCGCGACGCTAAAGCAGACAACCTAGAACGGGAAGTGAGACGTCGAGCGGCGAAGCTGTTTCGGCAGGAAAAACTCATCCCGCGCATGATCGACAGAATCAAGGAGCTGTTTGATGTCGATGACCGTAGTGGTGACGCGTAATGTCTCTTCACGTGTCCGTGGTTTCCTTGCATCGGCCATGCTGGAACTCGCTCCTGGTGTTTACAGCGCGCCGCGCATCTCGCCCGCAGTCCGCAACAGGATCTGGAACGTGCTGAAAGACTGGTTTCCCAACGAAAGGGACGCGTCGATCATCATGATCTGGCAGGAGCGGGAGGTTCCCGGAGGCCAAGCCGTGCGCACACTCGGTAGTCCGCCAATCGACTTCATAAGCATGGACGGTCTCGTCTTGGCCCGTCGGCCGACGATGATCACGAATGGGCGTTGATCTTTAACAACTTGTTTATTTATATGGGACAAGGGGTTACCATATAGAGTCTCCCCCGCGTTCGCGGGGATCGACCTGCAAATCCGTCCGGACATCGTGGCGAAGGCGTGTCTCCCCCGCGTTCGCGGGGATCGACCCGACGGCTGCTTGGTCATCCCCTTCTCTGCGCAGTCTCCCCCGCGTTCGCGGGGATCGACCCAACCGACGCGCAGAGTGTCGCCGCTGAAAATCGTCTCCCCCGCGTTCGCGGGGATCGACCCTCGTCAGGGGCCAAGAATGACGATTATGCGCAGTCTCCCCCGCGTTCGCGGGGATCGACCCTGATCATACGGCGCGGGGTCGGGCAGGCGGTCGTCTCCCCCGCGTTCGCGGGGATCGACCCCCGAAGAATCGCGTCGACGCGCTGACCCCTGTGTCTCCCCCGCGTTCGCGGGGATCGACCTGCGCCCTGATGCTCAGGGCGCATTACGCTACGG
>QGUU01000527.1 GCA_003242525.1 Pseudomonadota bacterium
TTGCAGATTTCGAGCGCCACTTCCAGTTCCGTGCCGGTGAAGCTTTCCGGCGAATACTGAAAGCGGTAGCCACCGCCGGCCTTGGCCGCCATGTCGGTGATCATCTTGGCGGCGTCGGTCGCGATCTGCTTGATGCCTGCCACGTCCTTGCCGAAGACGACGCGGCGCTGCAGCTCGCTGGTGGAGTTGTAGAAGTGCACGATGGGCCGCTTCGCACCCTCCAGCGCCTCGAAAGTGCGCTCGATCAGCTCCGGCCGGCACTGTACCAGCACCTGAAGCGAAACGTCGTCGGGCACATTGCCCTGTTCGATCGCCCAACGGGTGAAGTCGAAATCCGTCTGGGATGCGGAGGGAAAGCCGATTTCGATTTCCTTGAAGCCCATGTCGAGCAGAAGGGCGAGCATGCGCGCCTTCCGCTCCTGCCCCATCGGGTCGATGAGGGCCTGGTTGCCGTCGCGCAGGTCCACCGAACACCAGATCGGGGCTTTTTCGATGCGTTTTGACGGCCAGGTGCGGTCCGGTAGATCAACCTGCGGATAGGGCTGGTATTTGCGCGAGGCTGCCGGCATGCCCTTGGCACCCGTGCGCTGCTGTGCGGCTTGACTTTCGTTGTCCATATGTCACTCCCGGGCGGCTTCCGGCTGCGGCGAAGCAACCGTCTGCCTGTCAAGAATTCTCTTAGATCGGTGCGGGAAGGAGCGGGCCGGTGCTCGCGGCGACATCGATCGCCGGGCGCTCCTTCAACGGACCCGGCGATCGCCGATAAGGCCGAGAAGAAGGAGGCCGGAAGCAAGCGCGTGCGCCGCCGCGCAGGGGCGGGCGGTGGAAGCATAGCCGACGCAGCGTGCTCTCGTGATCATGGCGGCTTGATAGCGAAGAGGTGGGCGTGTTGCAAGCCGTTATCGATGCATACTGTGTCCGGCATCCGGATACTCGACAGGACCAGCTTGATCTTGCATCCAAATTTTCTCCTTCCCAGATGCTCCCCGCGAGGAAGGGGACGGCTGACCGGGAAGCCGGACAGCCTGCCGCCCGATCTATTCCAGTGAAATGCAGCCGAAAGGAGCGAAGTGAATGAAGCTGTATTTTTCGCCTGGTGCCTGCAGTCTTGCCGACCACATCGCGCTGCGTGAAGCCGGCCTCGACTTCGAGACCGTCCGGGTGGACTTGCGCGCGAAGACGACGGAAGCCGGCGAGGATTTCAACCGGGTGAATCCCAAGGGCTACGTGCCGGCACTGGTTTTCAAAGACGGCACGCTTCTTACGGAAAACGTGGCCATCCTCTCCTGGATTGCCGAGCAGGCGCCGCATCTGAAGCCGCAGGACACGATGGCGCGCACGCGCCTCATTGAAATGCTCGCCTTCATCAGTACCGAAGTGCACAAGCCCTTTGGCCGGCTGATGTTTGCACAGAACGAGGAGGACAAGGCCGCGCTTAAGGCACAGATCACAAGACGTCTGAAATTCCTCGCCGATGGGCTGAAGAGCGATTATCTGCTCGGCTCCGAATTCAGCACCGCCGACGCCTATCTTTACGTCACGCTTCGCTGGGCGAAACGCCTCGGTGTCGAGTTTCCGGCGCCGCTGGAGACCTATTACGAGCGGATGGAAGCGCGGCCCGCGGTCAAGGCGGTCCTTGAGGAAGAAGGGCTCGCCAAGGCCGCCTGAATCATCCCGGCTTATGCGCCGCTGCCTATGAAGTGGCGGCGGTGCTCCGCGCCATCACCTCTTCAAAAGCCGCCTGCAACCTTTCGCGCACACCGGGGCCGGTTTTCGGTTTTGCGGGCGGGATGCCGAGATGCTCCTCGCGCAGCTCTTCCATGAACTCCTCCCAGAGCGGCGGCCCGCCTTCCTCCAAGAGCTGCGCGCGGATGGACAGCGCCTCGGTCACCGGCAGCCATTTGCGGCCCCAGGCGCCGATCATCGCAAAGACGGGCAGAAGCTCGATGCCCTTTTCCGTCAGGCTGTAGATCGCCTTCTGCTTGTGGCTCGGATCGTCCCTTTTCGAGATGACGCCTTCGGCCACCAGGCGGCGCAGGCGGTCTGCGAGGATATTGGACGCGATGCCTTCCTCGTTCAGCGAAAGCAGTTCGCGAAAATGCCGCCGGTTCCCGAACATCATGTCGCGCACGACGATGAGGGACCATTTGTCTCCCAGCACCTCAAGGGTGAGGTTGATCGGGCAGCCCGAGCGGTGAGCCTCCGCGTTCTCCAATTTTCCCGCCAATCCCATTCTCCAGAAACCGGTTGCAAAATAAGATCAGTTCATCTACCGTGCAACCAGTTGCAAAATGCAATCACATTGAGGCGGCCGACACCCCCGAGAGTATCGAACGACCGCCCGGGAAACCGCATGGGGAAGGCCAAAGGCCAAAGTTTTTTTTC
>QGUU01000528.1 GCA_003242525.1 Pseudomonadota bacterium
TAAAAGTCTGCTGCGGGGGTGGCAAAGATCCTTTTTTTCATTTTTCTCGGCTTCCTGATCATCTCGCTTTGTGCCGGGATTTTCCGTCGAGCGTGACAGATAGGGCTTCAACACTGGAAACCGCCCCCCTCAAACGGTTTCCAGCCGCCGCCGGGCAGCGCTCCGCAATGGAGGGCGGCCCGGCGGAACTTTTTGAGGATCCGGCACTAGCGCTAGCCTTGGTATCCGGACTAAGGACACAGCCGGAGGAGAGATGGCAGTAGATGACTTCACCGGCCGGGCGGAACAGAAACCCCACGATGTCGAAGAGATCGTCTCGTTGCCGAACGGGGGCAAGGACGATCAGCTAGGGCGAGCGCTGCTCCACGCATTGCGCAATGCCGGCATTGCGGTCCTGTATCAGGATCGCGAACTGAAAACGGTGTGGGCGCGAAATATGCGCGCGCCCTGGCTTGCTGGCGGACACCATGGCGGGCTGCCTGCCCCCCAGGTCGAGCGGCTTGCCGCCTCGCGGCGCAACGTCATTGCAACAGGCAATTCGGAACATTTCGAAATCAGCGTGCCGGGCGAGGACGGCATGCGCTGGTTCGAAATCTGGGTCGATGCCGACTTCGCACCGGACGGCTCCGTCCAGGGCGTCATGACCACCAAGATCGAAACGACCGAGCAGAAACGCCGCGAACAGACCCTGCGCGTCCTGTTGCGAGAGGTGAGCCATCGCTCCAAGAACCTGCTCGCCATAATACAGGGCATCGCTTCGCAGACCGGGCGCTATTCCGATACGATCACTGATTTCCTGGCGCGTTTCCGTGGCCGGCTGCAATCGCTCGCTGCCTCGCAGGATCTGGTCACGTCATCCAACTGGCGCGGGGCGGCGCTTAGGGAACTGGTCGCGGGACAGGTCGGTCGGTATGGCTCGGACCCGGCGCGCACAATGCATTTCGAGGGCGTAAACCCGTTCCTCAACCCCAATGCTACGCTTCACATCGGCCTCGCGCTGCATGAACTTACCGTCAACTCCGTGAGCTATGGTGCCCTTTCCCGGCCAAATGGTTTTGTCGAGGTGGGGGCGATCCTTGCAGGAGGGGGGAAGCCCTCGCTGTCGCTGACCTGGCGTGAAACAATCCCGCATGACAGCCAGCGGAAGAACACCAAGCGATTTGGCTCGGTCGCGCTGGAGCGGGTTGTGCCGACCTCGCTCAACGGAAGCGCCAAGCTCGAGATTACCGAGAATCGTCTCGAATACCGGCTTGTGGTTCCGCACGGGAATTTCGAGACCGACTGACCCACAGCATTCCGCCATCTGCCGTAAGCCGCGCCGCTGGTGCGGCTGGCCTGCGCCGATCGGGCGACGGGAACCCAGGCCGTTGCAATCCGTTCTCAGGCGAGAGGATCGCGAGAATGGAACATATTGCCGCGATATTGCTGATTGTCGGCTGCTCAAGCGACCTGAGCCAATGCCGGGAACTGCCTTCCCCGGTTACCGTGTTCGAGGCGGCGGAGGAGTGTAACCAGGCCTGGCCGTTCGCAATAGAGGATCTGGCCGGGAGCAGCCCACGCATCTTTGGAAAATGTATAGAGATTGACCCTGCACTGGAGGAGGAAGCAGGCGAAATTATCTGGCAGGTCACGCCGGACGATGGGCTGGAGGCTTCCATCCAGCCATCCGCTCCCGCCCCTTCCGAAACGCTTGTCGCCTCCAGCGAACCTCACCCGCAAAAAGGCCACGATCGGAAGAAATAGCGCAGTGCGGACAGAAGCGGCGGATTCGTGCTAGACGCTGCTTGTCCGGCAAAGCGAGGGACTCATTTTTTTAGCGAGAGGAGTTTTTTCATGCGCAAGATGGTTTTGGCCTTTGCGTTGGCGGGAGCCACGGCACTTGCCGGTTGCACCACGACCGAGCAGGATGTCGGAGTTGGCACCGCGGCGGGCGCCCTTATCGGAGGCGCGGTTGGTGGGTGGAGAGGCGCTGCCATTGGCGCGGCGGTAGGCGCCGGTTCCGGGCTTCTGGTCCGCAATCTGCGCAATGGCTATTGCCAGTATCGCAGCCCGCGGACGGGTCGCATCTATACCGCCCGCTGCAACTAGGGGCAGACGGCAGGAATGGGGTCGGCTGGCGCTGGCCCCTTTCCGTCTCTTGCAAGGTCAAGTCGGCAACGGAATCCGGATCGAAACCTTCAGGCCTTCGCGGCGAAAATCGCGGTTGATCGTGCCGCCCAATTCGCGCGTGATGTTCATGTCGATCAATTTCGTCCCAAAGCCCACCTTGCCGGGTGGCGCCAGTCCGGCGTGGCCTGATTCCGACCAGTCCAGGACCAGTTCCCGACGCTTGCCCGTGCACTCCAGCCACCAGCGCACCTGAAGCGCGTGGATGGAATTTGCC
>QGUU01000071.1 GCA_003242525.1 Pseudomonadota bacterium
TTTATTTGTTAGAGCCCCCTCAGAGTTTTCCTCCTCTTATTCCGCGGGCGCCTCAGATGGGTAAATAGGAGGAACCCTGGTCCACGGCCTGGCTGGACAAATCAGCCTTCATGCGGCGATGGACCCCGATGCCGGCGGCGATCCGACCCTGTTGCGCGACGGTGGCGCCAATGGCGCAGGCTATATCGCCAATGTCGGCGGCGGCGCATCCTTTGCGGAGTTGCTGATCGCCTATGGCGACCGCCTGGACCAGCCCACGACATTCGACCCCCAGGCGGGGATCACCGGCAGCTTCGGCGTCGCCGCCTATGCAAACAACGCGATCGGATGGTTCGAGGGCGTACGCCAGCAGGCGGCGTCGGCAGCCGAAGCCAAGGAAGCGCTCGCCATGCGCACAGCCGAGGCGCTTTCCAACGCCACGGGTGTCAATGTCGACCAGGAATTGTCCTTGCTGCTGGATCTGGAACACACCTACCAGGCATCCGCCCGCATTCTGAACAGCGTGAACCAGATGCTGGACGCGCTAATGGCAGCCGTCAGATAGACCCATGAAGACAACCTCCGTTTCCTCCGCCGCCATATCCAATGCAATGCGCTATGCGCAGGCGCGCATGCAGGCTGATCTGGTCAAGGCGCAGAAGGAAATGGACAGCGGCCGCGTCGCCGATGTGGGCCTGGCGCTTGGCGCGCGCACGACGCAGTCCGTCACCTTCGCGCGGGACCTGGAGCGGCTTCAGGGCATAGTCGATTCGAACGCGCTGATCGCCTCCCGGCTCTCCTCGACGCAGGACGCGCTCGGCCAGCTGACTGATACGGCAGAAGCGCTCATGTCGGCCCTGCCAAGCGCGATCTCCGGCGACATGAGCGTGAACGTGACGCGCGACGCCGGCAAGGCGGCGCTGAAGTCCATGACGTCGATCCTCAACACGTCGGTCAACGGCGAGTATCTGTTTGCCGGCATCAATACGGATGTGAAGCCGATCAACGACTTCGATGCGCCCGCTTCACCGGCCAGGGCCGCTTTGGAGGCCGCATTCCTTGCCCGTTTCGGATTCACCCATAACGATCCGGCCGCAGCCAACATAACGGCGGGCGACATGGAAGATTTCCTGGTCAACGACGTCTTTCCTCAATTCATGGGGGCGGATTGGCAGACGAACTGGTCGAATGCCACCGACCAGCAGATCGTCAGCCGCATCGCACTCAACGAAACCGCTGAGACTTCGGTGAGCGCCAATAATGACGGCGTGCGAAAGCTCGCCATGGCAGCAGCGGTTGTGGCGGTGTTCTTCGATTCCAACCTTGGCTCCGAGGCGCGCACAACCACCGCATCGCGTGCCTTCTCCTGGGTCGGGGAGGCGGTGGGCGAACTCGGTCAGGTGCAATCCCGGGCCGGCCTCATCCAGAACCGGCTTTCTGCCGCGACCGAGCGGATGAACACGCAGATTGACCTCTTCAACAGACACATTGTCGATCTCGAGGGCGTCGATCCCTACGAGGCAGCAAACCGCGTCAACGACCTCCTGACCCATATACAGACCTCCTTCGCCCTGACGGCTAGAATCCAGCAGCTCAGCCTTCTGAATTTCCTGACCTGAGGCACGGAAGATACAGCGATGTACCAATTCTCCTACGCCGACATTCAGACCGACTCCGTGGCGGACGCCAAGGATCGTGAACGGCAATTGCTCACTCGCTCCATCGACCTCCTCACGGCTGCCGCGGCGGCTGGCCGGGACTCAATGGAAGCGGTCGAGGCTCTCCATTTCACCAACAGGGTCTGGACCGCCTTCATAGAGGACCTCTCCTCCAGCGAGAACGCCTTGCCCAAGGAACTTCGGGCCAATCTCATATCCATCGGGCTTTGGCTCCTGCGCGAGGCCGAAGACATTCGTCAGGGCCGCGCGGACAATTTCGAGGGCCTGATCGAGGTATCGCAGATCATCCGGGACGGCATCAAATGAACACGCTCAAGCTGTCGCTGAAGCCAAACGAGAAGATCTACGTCAATGGCGCGGTGATCCGCGTCGACCGCAAGGTAACCCTTGAGCTGCTCAATGATGTGCAGTTCCTGCTGGAAGGCCACGTCCTCCAGGCCGAAGACGCTTCCACGCCGTTGCGGCAGTTGTATTTCATCGTTCAGGTCATGCTCATGAACCCGCAAGGCGCGGCAGATGCGCGGGACATGTTCCGTCGCTCGCTGCCCCTGCTGCTGGCGAATTTCGCGGACGAGCAGATCCGCAACTCGCTCAAGCACGTTGACCGCCTGGTCAGCGAAGGCCGTGTGTACGAGGCACTGAAGGCGATTCGGTCGCTTTATCCGCTGGAGAGGATCGCGCTGGACGCCGAGCGGGAAGAAGGCGACGAAACAGGCCGCAAGATGGCGATGGGAGCAAGCTGATGAACGTCGACATGACCACCACCATTCCAGCCACCGCCAGTCAAGCGCCTGCGAAATCCAAGGCCTCGGTGGATTACCAGTCCTTCCTGAAACTCCTGATCGCCCAGATGAGGAACCAGGACCCGACGCAGCCGATGGACTCCACCGAGTACGTGGCCCAGCTTGCCACCTTCTCGCAGGTCGAACAGTCGGTTCAGATGAACGCCAAGCTGGACAGCATCCTGCAGTCCTCTGCGCTGGCGCAGGCGGACGCGCTGATCGGCCGCGTCATCACCGCCGCTGATGGCGTAACTTCCGGAACGGTGGCGGAAGTGCGCCTTTCCTCGAGCGGGCTTGTGGCGGTGCTGGAGGACGGTACGCAAATAACCGTCGGTCCCGGTGTCACGGTGGGTCCGGCCGCCAGCTAGGCTCAGCCTGCGCGCGACCGACCTCAGGCTGGCACATGAACGAAGCCGACGCCCTTGATATTGTCCAGTACGCCATATGGACGGTGCTGACCGCCTCCGGGCCTGTCGTCTTGGTTGCGATGGCGGTCGGTGTGGGCATCGCGCTCATCCAGGCGCTCACTCAGATCCAGGAAATAACGCTCACCTTCGTGCCCAAGATCGTGGCCATCATGCTGGTGGTGGCCCTGTCCGGTCCGTTCATCGGCGCGCAGATCTCGTCCTTTACCAACGTCATCTTCGAGCGCATAGAGAACGGCTTCTAAGCACCGCCGGCCTGCCGCTGGAACATTCTTTTTGCCGGCGATTATCGCCAATTCACTCGCATTCTCCCGACTCTCGTCTAACTTTGCTGGCAAGTGCTGCGCCTACTGATTCACGGGGAAGGCAATGCCGCTCGACAGCAGACCCTCGATAGATGAGGACGAAAGCGGGACCGAGCGCGGCGGAGCCCTCGCGCCGTTCCAGCATCCGGTCTTCCGCGCAGTCTGGTCGGCAAATCTCGTCTCCAATTTCGGCGGACTTATCCAGGGGGTAGGCGCCGCCTGGATGATGACGTCGATTGCAACGTCGTCCTACCAGGTCGCCCTGGTCCAGGCTTCGACCACCCTGCCCATCATGCTGTTCGCGCTGGTTGCCGGCGCCATTGCCGACAGTTTCGACCGCCGCAAGGTCATGCTGGTTGCACAGTGCTTCATGCTGGTGATGTCGGTGCTGCTTGCCATCTTCACCTGGCAGGGCTGGATGAGTCCCTGGCTGCTGCTGGCCTTCACCTTCCTGATCGATTCCGGCACCGCGCTGAACAGCCCGTCTTGGCAGGCCTCTGTCGGCGACATGGTGCCGCGCGCCAAGGTGCCGGCGGCGGTGACCCTCAACTCCGTGGGGTTCAACATCACCCGCAGCGTGGGGCCGGCGATCGGAGGCATCATCGTCGCCGCCTTCGGTGTCGCGACGGCCTTCGCCGTCAACGCGCTGAGCTATATTGGCCTGATAGTAGTGCTCTCCCGCTGGAAACGCGAGGAGCAGCCGGCGTCCCTGCCCCGGGAGTCCCTGGGTGCCGCCATGGCCGCCGGCGTACGCTATGTCGCCATGTCCCCCCATATCGGCAAGGTACTGGTGCGCGCGGCAGCATTCGGCTCGACGGCCGGCTCGGTGCTGGCGCTGCTCCCCCTTGTGGCACGCGATGTCGTGCACGGCGGCGCGCTCACCTATGGCATTCTGCTGGGTGCATTCGGCGTCGGCGCCGTCTGCGGCGCACTGGTCAGTGTCAGGCTGCGGCAAATCCTTTCCAGCGAGGTCATGGTGAGGTACGCCTTTGCTGGTTTCGCGCTATGCGGCTTAACCTGTGCGCTTTCCACGCAGGCCTGGCTGACGGCACTGGGTCTTTTGATCGGCGGCGGCTGTTGGGTCCTCGCTCTGGCGCATTTCAACACAACGGTGCAGATGTCTACGCCCCGCTGGGTGGTGGGGCGCGCGCTGTCGATCTACCAGACTGCCACATTCGGCGGCATAGCGCTGGGAAGCTGGATATGGGGCGTAGTCGCCGATGCGCATGGCGCCCCGGTGGCGCTTGTTGCAGCAGCCATCGCCATGCTGGCCGGCGGGGCTTTGGGCCTGATCCTTCCCCTGCCCCAGCTTCGCAACCCGAACCTTGACCCACTCGACCGGTGGACCGAACCCATGCTGGCGCTCGATCTGCAGCCCCGCAGCGGTCCCATCGCCATCATGATCGAATATGTGATCCGGGAAGAGGACGTGCCGCAATTCCTTGCCCTGATGAACGAAAGAGGCCGCATCCGCCGCCGCGACGGTGCGCGCAACTGGACTCTGGCACGTGATCTTGAGCACCCTGAAATATGGATGGAAAGCTATCACACCCCGACCTGGCTGGACTATGTCCGCCAGAATCGACGCTTCACCCATGACGACGCCGCGGTCACCGAGCGCATCCGCGCTCTGCACCGCGGCCCGGACCGCCCGCGCGTGCGACGGTGGATCGAGCGCCCGACCAGCAGGGGCACGTTGGTGGCCAGAAAGGAACAGGCGGAACAATAGCGGCGCGGCGTCGTTCATCCCTCTCCGGGTCTGACTTGTCCTGAGAAATGAGACGCCTGCCATCGAACTCATTGCCGGTGACTGCGCTTTATCTCCTGTTCTTGGCGGGCTGCGCGTCGCCGATCGGCAGTCGGGCCGGGCAATCCTGCGCTGAACTGGACGCTGCGGTCGGGACGACCTCCAGGCAAATCTCCGCCGTAGCCATCAGTCGGAGCAAGGTAGACCGGCTTTCCGTCCCCTTCTGGCTACCTGGCGGACAAAAGGCCGTATCGGCGGTAAAGGCTCGCCAGACGCGCAGGATCGAACGGTTGGACGGCCAGCTTGCTTCGCTGAGAAGCGAGCGGCAGTCCAGATGTCCGTGACCGTACCGCCCCGCCTCCCATTTTCGCACAAGCTTGAAGGTTTAGGGTCCGCGAGCCTGGGCGCATTGCGCCGCCTTCATGACCGGTATCGAGAATGGCGATCAGCGAAAGCATACCTTCCAATACGGCCCGAAACGGGCGCGACATTTTCTTCGCGCTCGGCATCGTCGTCATACTGACAGCGCTGTTCCTGCCGATCCCCGCCTTCCTCATCGATGTCGGACTGGCTACCTCAATCGCGCTTTCCGTTCTCATACTGATGGTTGCGCTGTGGATTGAACGTCCGCTGGACTTCTCGTCCTTCCCGACCGTTCTCCTCATCGCGACCATGATGAGGCTGTCGCTCAACATCGCCACCACGCGCATGATCCTGTCGCATGGCAATGAGGGCACCCATGCCGCCGGCTATGTCATCAGCGGCTTTTCAAGCCTCGTCATGAGCGGTGACTTCGTTATCGGCCTGATCGTCTTCCTGATCCTGATCGTGGTGAACTTCATTGTCATCACCAAGGGCGCAACCCGCATAGCCGAGGTGGGCGCGCGCTTTACGCTGGACGCCATTCCCGGCAAGCAGATGTCGATTGACGCCGACCTCTCGGCGGGCATGATCGATGACAAGACCGCACAGTTGCGGCGGCGCGAACTGGAAGAAGAATCCTCCTTCTTCGGTTCCATGGATGGCGCCTCGAAATTCGTGCGCGGCGATGCCATCGCCGGTCTCATCATCACCGCAATCAACATAGTCGGCGGCATAGCAATCGGCTATCTGCGCCATGGCATGAGCCTGGGCCAGGCCGCCGACATCTTCGTCAAACTTTCCGTCGGCGACGGTCTGGTGACGCAGATACCTGCCCTCATCGTCTCGCTCGCCGCGGGCCTGCTGGTCTCCAAGGGCGGCACGCGCGGCTCGGCCGACCAGGCCGTGTTCGGGCAACTCGGCGCCTACCCGCGGGCGCTCTATGTCGCGGCTGCGCTCCTCGCGCTGCTGTCGCTAATGCCAGGCCTGCCGATGTTCCCCTTCCTGGCGCTGGGAGGCGCAATGGCCGGCCTCGGCTATGTGATTCCCCTGCGGCAAAGCCGGCGGCTGGCCGAAGCGGATTCGGCCCGGAAGCAGGAAGAGGCAGCCAAGGTCGAGGACGAGAAGAACTCCATCAAGGCCTCGCTCGCCACGGCTGAAATAGAGCTTCTCCTCGGCAAGCAGTTGTCCACCCGCCTGCTGATCGCCCACCAGGAACTGGCGTTCCGCATGGGCAAGATGCGCAAGAAGTTTGCTGCCCAATATGGCTTCGTCGTTCCGGAGGTAAAGCTCACCGACGACTTCGGCATCCCGCCGAAGAAGTACCAGATCAAGATTCACGGCACGGTCGTGGCCGAGCATGAGATGCGCGTCGGCGAGCTCATGGTCCTGCTCGGCAACCGCAAAATTCCCGACATACCGGGAGAAGAAGTGCGCGAGCCTGCCTTCGGCATGCGCGCCTACTCGGTGATGGAGACCTTCGCTGAAGACCTGAAGCGCGAGCAGTATACCTACGCAGACAACATGTCGGTGCTGCTAACCCACCTCTCGGAGGTGATTCGAAACAACCTGCCGCAGCTCCTGTCCTACAAGGACATGAAGGCCCTGCTGGAACGGCAGGATGCGGAATATCGCAAACTCGCCGATGAGATCTGCTCGCAGCACATTTCATATCCCGGCCTGCAGGCGGTGCTGAAACTGCTGCTTGCCGAGCGTGTCTCGATCCGCAACCTGCACCTGATCATCGAAGCGATCGCCGAGATAGCGCCGCATGTGCGACGCACCGAACAGATTGTCGAGCATGTGCGCGTGCGCATGGCGCAGCAAATCTGCGGCGACCTGACGGAAGGGGGCGTGCTCAAGGTGCTGCGGCTCGGCAACCGCTGGGACCTTGCCTTCCATCAGAGCCTGAAGCGGGACGCCAAGGGAGAAGTGCGCGAGTTCGACATCGACCCGCGCCAGCTCGAAGAATTCGGCCAGGACGCGAGCAAGGTCATTCGCAAGCACCTGGAGGCCGGTGAGCGCTTCGTCCTCGTCACCGCCCCGGATGCCCGTCCCTATGTACGCATGATCGTCGAGCGGCTTTTCCCCACCCTGCCGGTCCTTTCGCATGTGGAGATCGCCAAGGGCGTGGAAATCCGGGTTCTCGGAACCATCTCATGACCGGCCTCGCCGGCCTTTCGCAGGAAGTTATTCTCGCGGCCTTCCTCGCCTTCTGCCGGGTCGGCGCCTGCTTCATGATCATGCCGGGATTTTCCAGCGCGCGCGTGCCAATGCAGGTGCGCCTCTTCACCTCCATCGCCGTCACGATCGGGCTTCTGGCCTTCCTGTGGGATCGGATTTATCCCTTCGTCGACCCCCGTCCCCAATTCCTGTTACCGATGATCGCGTCCGAACTCCTGATCGGCGGCCTGATCGGGGCCATGACACGGCTCTATATGGAAGCGCTGCGTTTCATCGGGGCGGCAATGGCAATGCTTATCGGTTTCAACACGAGCGGCGGCACGGCCATCGAGGAGGCGGAGCCGCAGGGGCCGATGACGGAGATCATCGCCTTTTCAGCATTGCTTCTGCTTTTCGCCCTCGACTTCCACCATGAAGTTCTACGCGCGCTCGTCAGTTCTTATCAAATCGCGCCGCCCAATGTGCTGTTCAACCCGCAGGCTGCCCTGGTCAACGTCACCGATACGCTGTCGGAGACCTTCTTTTTGGTGGTGCGGCTGGGCAGCCCTTTCATAGCCTACGCCATACTGGTCAACCTGACCGTGGGTTTCGTCAACAAGCTGACGCCGCAGATACCGGTTTATTTCATTGCGCAGCCTGCCATCATCGGCGGCGGGATCGCGCTCTTCTACCTTGCTGTTGCCACCCTTCTGTCGCTTTTCACCGACGGCTTCGTTGACCTTACCCTGGCTCGCTCATGACGACGCGAAAGGAACGGTTGAAAAAACTGGCAAGCGTGCAGGCGCAAGTGAAGGCCCTGCATGAGATGCGACGCGCCACTTTGCTGGCGGAGGCGGCAGCGGCTGATGAGGAGGCACGGGCATTGGCCGACCGACTGAACGCAGCCGATTCCCTGGCTGCCCTCTTTCCGGACATATACCACAACCGCATCGCCGCTGCGCTCGCGCGCCGGGACGCCAAATTGGCTGAGGCAAGGCACGAAACCGGCCTCGTGGCCACCGCCACGGTCCGCACGAACATGGTAGAGCGCGCCTACAGGGCCGCAAGGCATGAGGATGAGCGCCAGCGCGGCGACCGCGAGCGGCTCGAAATCATTGAGCAGGCGCGCAGCCGCGCCAAGTAAGCCTGCGGCAAGCTTGTCCGGCCATGATCCAGGCGACCGAAACGGCAGAGGATCTTTTCGTTTGGCGATTTCCCCTCCCAGCGACATCGTGCTCGACGTCGCCCGTGCGGCCGGGCCGACCGAAATCGCTGCAGCGCGCGAAGCCCTGGCCAGGAAGGCCGGCGCCTCCGAGGCACCCTTCGCCCTGGGCGAACCCACCCTGTCCCGGGGGACGGCAGCCCGTGCATCAGAAGCGGACGGCAACAGCGCCAGTCAGTACCAGCGATTTGAGGCGCTTGTTCTGCAGACCTTCATCCAGAACATGCTGCCCAAGGATACCGAAGGCGTCTATGGCAAGGGGCTGGCCGGCGACATGTGGAAATCACAGCTGGCGGAACATCTTGCCAATGTAGTGGCCGAGCGTGGCGGCATCGGCATCGCCAGGAACATGCTGGCCGACCACTATATGGAAGGCAAGCGCGTCGTGCCCGTGGGCAATGTTTCCCAAAGTACGGAACGTGCAGCGCTCGACCAGTTGGAAAGCCTCTCAGCGTCGCTCGTGCAGCAGGTCCAACGTAGCATCATCC
>QGUU01000529.1 GCA_003242525.1 Pseudomonadota bacterium
TTCCGCCTCCTCCCGGCGATGGACAAGAATACCGCCGTTTCCGCAGTCCGACACCGTGTTGCCGGTGATGGAAATGCCCGCGCCTTCGATCGACCAGATACCCACATCGGCGGCGCCGGAAATGGCAGAGCGTTCGATACGACCGGCAACGCTTTCCAGCGCGAGCGCCGTCTTGCTGCTGTCCAGGATCCGGCAATTGTCGACAACCAGGTGCCGCACGCCGCGCAATTCGAGAAGGGCCTGCGCCTGGCCGGAAATCCATTGGCCCGCGCCATCGAGCACCAGTCCGACCAACTCGACATGCTCCGCATTCTCGCCGACCAGGAAACTCCCGCCGCCGCCATAGACGATTCGCGTAGCGCCCGGTACGCCGGCAATGCGGACGCGCGCTGGCAGGGAAAGATTGGAAATCACATAGTTTCCCGGCGGCAGGAACACCTGCGAATTGCTTTCGGCCGCCTTCCGCAGCATTTCGGCGAAGGCCTGGCTCTGATCGCTGCTGGTATCCCCGGTCACGCCAAGTTCGGTTGCATTGATCGAACCCCGCAGTGCCGTCAGGTCGGTCTCGTACTGGCTGGTTGCCGCCGCGCGTCCGGCCGGAAAGCCCGTTATTGCCACTCCTGCCGTGGCGGCCAGCAAGTTGCGTCTGTTCAGCATCGGCACAATGGCAGTCATCTCCTATGGGCAAGCAGGAATTGTGCCACAGGCAATGGCGTTTTGCCGCAGCTTGTTTTGCCGGGAGGCCGAGCCTAAGCTTGCCCCATGAGCAGAGCATTTACACGCGAGGAAGATAGCGAAAACGCCCTTGCCAGCATTGGCGAGAGGCCCGTCAGCCCGCATCGCAACCTGGTCACGCCCAAGGGTCTGGCAATGATCGAGGCGGAGTTGGAGCGCTTGCGCAGCGAACTGGCCAGCGCCAGCGCCGAATCGGACAGGGAAAAGATTGCCCTGGTCTCCCGCGACCTCCGGTACTGGCAGGCGAGGCGGGAGAGCGCCGAACTCTCCCTGCCCGAGCCGGACAGCGAAACCATACGGTTCGGCATGACGGTCGAACTGGAAGGCGAGGATGGCAAGGCGGTTGTCTGGACCATTGTTGGCGAGGACGAGGCCGACCCTTCGCAGGGCACGATCTCGCATGTTTCGCCAATGGCACGGGCGCTGTTCGGCAAGTCGGTTGGCGATGTCGTGAGCGTCAATGGCAAGGAATGGGAGATCGTGGGGCTGAAAGCGAGTTGACCTACCCGCAGGGCAGGCTGTGCCTCCGAAAGGAGGCAGCTGCCCGGAGGGATCGAGCCATGCGCCACCTTGTTTGCAGGCCGCGGCCGCGCTGTCAGGGCTTAATTTTCCAGCAGCCGATCCAGAAGCCTTTCCGCCGCCTCTGGAATCACCGTGCCTGGGGGGAATATCTCCGCCGCACCTGCCTTCAGAACGGCTTCGTAATCCTGCGGGGGTATGACGCCGCCGGCAACGATCAGGATGTCATGTCGCCCGCGCTTGTCCAGCGCTTCCTTGAGTTCCGGGATCAGCGTGAGATGTCCGGCCGCGAGGGATGATGCGCCCGCTATATGGACGTCGTTATCCACGGCGATCTGGGCAACTTCGTCAGGCGTCTGGAACATGGCGCCCACGATCACGTCGAAACCGAGATCGGCGAAGGCGGTGGCGATCACCTTCTGCCCACGGTCGTGACCGTCCTGTCCCATCTTGGCGACGAGGAGGCGCGGTTTGCAGCCGAACTTCTTCTCGAAGTCCGCCAACCTTTGCTCCAGCCGGGAGACGGAAACGTTCTCGCCCAGTTCCTTGCGGTAGACGCCGGAAATGGTTCGGACCGAAGCGACGTGGCGACCGAATGCCTTTTCCAGCGCCAGCGAGATTTCGCCCACCGTCGCATGGACGCGGGCGGCCCGAATGGCAAACTCAAGCAGGTTGCCACCGCTTCGCGCCGCCTCGGTCAGCGCCTCCAGCGCCCTTTCGGTTTCCGCGACATTGCGGGTGCCCTTGAGTTGCTGCAGCTTGGAAAGCTGCCGTGCGCGCACCTCGGCATTGTCGATCTTGAGGACATCAACTTCCACGTCCTGCTCGGGCCGAAAGGCGTTGACGCCGACAACGACCTGCTCTCCGGCATCGATGCGGGCCTGGGTACGGGCGGCCGCTTCCTCGATTCTCAGTTTCGGAATGCCTTTTTCCACGGCCGCGGCCATGCCGCCAAGACTTTCCACTTCCTCGATGTGGCTCATGGCCCTCGCGGCCAGGTCATGCGTCAGCCGTTCGACATAGGTTGAGCCGCCCCATGGGTCGATGATGCGCGTCGTGCCGGATCTTCCTTGCAGCAGAACTGGGTATTGCGTGCAAATCGCACCCAGGTGTCCGG
>QGUU01000530.1 GCA_003242525.1 Pseudomonadota bacterium
GCGTTGACCACAGTCGAGAGCCTGTGTGCGATGACGATTGTGGTGCGCCCGCGCATCACCTCGGTCAGCGCCTTTTGCACTTTCGCCTCGGATTCGTTGTCGAGCGCCGAGGTCGCCTCATCGAGCAGGAGGATCGGCGCCTGTCGCACCAGGGCGCGTGCGATAGACAAGCGCTGCCGCTGCCCGCCCGAAAGGGTGGCGCCATTCTCCCCAACCGGGGTTTCGTAGCCCAGCGGCTGCTGGCGTATGAATTCATCCGCTTCCGCAAGTCGTGCCGCCTGCTCGATTTCCGCGTCGCTGGCCGAGGGGCATCCGTAGCGAATGTTGTCGCGGATGGTGCCCTCGAACAGATAGGGCTGCTGCGACACATAGGCGATGGACTGGCGGAGCGAGCGCTTGGTGATCTCCGCGACGTTCTGGCCGTCAATGGTGATTGTCCCTGAATCCACGTCGTAAAAGCGCTGCAGAAGCGCTACCAGCGTCGACTTGCCGGCACCGGAAGCGCCGACGATCGCAGTTGTCTTGCCCGCGGCGGCAGTGAAGCTCAGGTCCTTCAGCACCGGCACCCCGGGGACATAGGAAAAGCAGACGTTGCGGAAGCGCACCTCGCCCCTTTCGAACCGGGCGTCAGGAGCACCCGGGACGTCGCCCTGATGCGGCTCGATGTCGAGCAGTTCGTAGATCATCCGGGCGTTGACAAGGGCCCGCTCGACCGTGACCTGCATCCGCGCCAGCCGCCGGGCAGGGTCGTAGGCGAGCAGGAGCGCAGTGATAAAGGCCATGACGTCGCCGGGAGGATGATTGTCCACCGCCGCCCTGTAGCTGGCATAGGCGACGACGCCGGCCACGGCGAAGCCCGCAAGCATCTCGGTCACCGGCGTGAGCCTTTCGGATACGCGCACTATCTTGTTGTAGCGGGACTCCGCATGATCGACGAGATCGGATATCCGCGCGATGAGCTGGTCCTCCATGGTGAAGGCTTTCACCACCGCGATACCCTGCACCGATTCCTGCATCGCCCCGATAAGGCGCGCATTGACCTCGACCGACTCCCGCGCCACCCTGCGCACGCGCCGCATGATGTAGTTCACTGCCCATACCAGCGGCGGTCCCACGATGAATATGCTCATCGCAAGGAAGGGCTCCTGATAGATCATCAGGGCCACAAGGCCGATCAGGGCGAGCAGGTCCCCCGCGACAGACTTCAGCGTGACGCTCAGCAGGTCGCGTATGCTGTGGACGTTTTCGTTTATGCGCGCCGCGAGATGCCCCGACCGCGCCTCGCTGAAGAAATCCACCCCGAGCCGCATCAGATGCCGGAAAATGCGCTTCTGGTAGCTGGCTACAATGCGGTTTCCGATCCTGGCGAGGGTTACGCCCTGGATGTAGGTGGCAATCCCGCGCACCGAGAAGATGGCAATGATTGCGCCGCAAATCAGCGGCGCGCGTTCAAACCGATGCGCGACAAAGATGTCGTCGACGAGCGGCTTCATGATCCATGCAGCAAAGGCGGTGGTCGCCGCAACAACAACGAGGCTGACCGCGGCGAGCGCGTAGAGCCCCCGGAAGCTGCGCCAGTTTTCGGCCCATATGCGCTTGAGCACCGCATAGCGCTCGTCAAGGCCGGGCTTCTTGGCTGGGGTGCTGACGCTCAAATTCTCGTTCCGTCACGCTTTCTGTTTGCCGGTGGCACCGGCCGCCATCCTCATAGCGCCATCGCTATCGGTTGCCTATGACCGATGTGCGGCGGAAGCCGATTGATCCTGTGCCTTCCAGCGGCGACCGGCTGTCTGGACACCGAAAAGCCAGGGCGTGCGCGCATAGGCGGCAAGGCCGAGCAGGGCTGCGAGCGGATGGGTTATCACATAAACCGGTATCGACCGCATCATTTCACTGTGCGGCGCCTTGTCCTCGAAGGCGGAGCGGAAATTGCCGGACTTCAGCGCCGGCACGATCTTCTGCACTATGCCGCCAGTGAGGAAGACGCCGCCCCGGCTCATGAACACCAGTGCCAGGTCGCCCGCGGTCCGGCCCAGGCATGTGACAAAAAGGCAAAGCGCTTCCACCGCGATCGGGTCGGTGCCGGCGAGCGCCGCCGCGGTTACCTCGGCCGGATCATCAAGATGCACGGGCTTTCCGTCGGCCATTGCGACGGCGCGATAGACATTCACCAGACCGCGGCCGCACAGGATCTGCTCTCCTGAGATGCGCCCCTCTATCTTTTCAATATGCGGGAAAACCTCAAAGTCACGCGGCGTGCGCGGCCCAATGTCCATGTGACCGCCTTCGCCTGGAACCGGAATCCAGCGGCCGAGGGCATGAACGAGCCCCGCGACGCCGAGGCCGGTACCCGCGCCCAGCACCACGC
>QGUU01000531.1 GCA_003242525.1 Pseudomonadota bacterium
TGTCGTCTTCAACCATACGGGCGAGAGCGACATATCGGGGCCTACCCTTTCTCTGCGCGGCCTGGATGCGCGCGCCTACTATCGCCACGATATTCACGGGAAGCTCGTCAACGACACGGGCACGGGCAATACGCTGGCCTGCGAAAGAGAGCCTGCACGAACGCTGATCCTGGACACGTTGCGGCATTTCGTGCGCCATGCCGGCGTGGACGGTTTCCGCTTCGACCTCGCGCCAATCCTTGGCCGGGATGAAAACGGCGTGTTCCGGCCTGACGCATCGTTGTTCGAGGATATTCATGCCGATCCGCTGCTGGGCGACCGGGTCCTGATCGCCGAGCCGTGGGACATCGGCCCCGGAGGCTATCAACTAGCCCATTTTCGGCCGCCTTTCCTGGAGTGGAATGACCGTTTCCGGGACGACGTCCGCCGCTTCTGGCGTGGCGACGCCGGCATGCTCGGCGTTCTGGCAACGCGACTTGCCGGCTCTTCCGACCTGTTCGGGAAAGACGGGGCGACGACGACACGGACGGTCAATTTCATCGCCGCCCATGACGGCATGACGCTTGCCGACCTGGTGAGCTACTCCCGCAAGCACAACGAAGCCAATGGCGAGGACGATCGCGACGGGCATGACCATAATTTCTCCTGGAACAATGGCGCCGAAGGTCAAACGGATGACCCCGGAATACTGGCCCGCCGCCATCGGGACATACGCGCCCTGCTGGCGACGCTGTTCGCCTCGCGGGGCACGGTGATGCTGACGGCCGGCGACGAGTTCGGCCGTAGCCAGAGAGGGAACAACAATGCCTATGCGCAGGACAACGACACGACGTGGCTGGACTGGAGCAATCGTGATGCCGCGTTGGAGGACTTTGTCGCCGCTCTTTCGTTGCTGCGCCGCTCCTTTCCGGCACTCTCGGAACTGGTTTTCCTGACCGGGCAGGGACAGGCCTCAAGGGCGATGCCGGATGTCGAATGGCTGGCCGAGACCGGCGAGCCGATGGGCGTTGCCGATTGGGAAAACACCTCCAGGCGCCGGCTATCCCTGCTGCTCGGTCAGAAGGCAAAGCAAGAGCGGCTTGCCGTTCTGATCAACGGTGAAGACATTGCGTGCCGCTTTGTACTGCCGCGGCGGCAAGGCTGGCGCTGGGTGGCGGCGCTACCTGCCCCATTTGCCGATGACCCGCACCGTGCAGTGCCGGGCCGCAGCGTAGCCTTTATGATCGAAAGGCACGATTCGTGAACTGATGCTGGAGGACTGCATTCCATGAGCAGTGGTAGCGAATGGTGGCGCGGCTGCGTCATCTATCAGATTTATCCACGCTCCTTCCAGGATACCACAGGCGATGGCAGCGGCGATCTCCGGGGCGTAACGAAGAGGCTCGACCATGTGGCATGTCTCGGTGTCGATGCGATCTGGCTGTCACCATTTTTCGAATCTCCCATGGCTGACATGGGATACGACATCTCCGACCACAGGGCCGTCGATCCGATGTTCGGTACGCTCGAGGACTTCGACCAGCTTGTGGCAGAGGCGCATCGGCTGGGGCTGAAGGTCATCATCGACCAGGTGCTCGCCCATACGTCCGACAGGCACCCATGGTTCAGGGAAAGTCGCTCAAGCCGTGATAATGCCAGGGCCGACTGGTACGTATGGGCCGATCCCAAGCCGGATGGAACCGCTCCGAACAACTGGCTTTCTGTCTTCGGCGGGCCGGCCTGGGAGTGGGACACCACGCGCCGGCAATATTATCTCCACAATTTCCTTTCTTCCCAGCCTGCTCTCAATTTCCACAATGAGGCGGTCCAGGATGAACTTCTCGACGCCATTCGCTTCTGGCTCGACCGGGGCGTGGACGGAGTCCGACTGGATACGGTCAACTACTATTTCCAGGATCGTTGGCTGCGCTCCAACCCTCCATTGCCTGAGAGCCTAGCCGGCACCATCGAGGAAAACAGCGCCTACCTCTACCAGGAACATCTGTTCGACAAGTCGCGGCCGGAGAACATCGGCTTCCTGCGCCGCGTGCGGGCCCTTCTGGACGAGGCCGGCGATCGCGCCGCCGTGGGCGAAATCGGGGACGAGGGCCGTTCGCTGGAGACGCTCGCGGCATATACGTCCGGCGGCGACAAGCTCAACATGTGCTACACATTCGACCTGCTCGGACCTGAATTCTCCGCAGCGCATATACGCCATTGCGTAGAAGCGTTGGAGCAAATCGCGCCGGATGGCTGGGTTTGCTGGGCATTTTCCAATCACGACGTTGTGCGCCATGTCACTCGCTGGACCAGGCCGGGTGAGGATCCTGTTGCGCTCGCGAAATTTGCGATCCAATTGCTGGTCTGCCTGCGAGGCTCGG
>QGUU01000532.1 GCA_003242525.1 Pseudomonadota bacterium
CATTTAAAAAAACGTTAAAGCCCTCGCGCAAAGCCGAGTTGAGCGCGCAGGAATCCACCAGAGGACAGTCCGTGTCGCTGTCGAAACATTCCGCCATGGAGAAGCTTTCCTCCGTGACGCGGACCACGTCGAACAGGGTAATCTGGTCCGCTGGCCGGCCGAGCCTCACGCCTCCATTGCGTCCGCGCACGGTCTCTATCATGCCTTGCTCGACCAGCGGCTGCAGAATCTTGAAAAGGAACAGTTCCGACACCGAATAGGCGTGGGCGATCTCCGGGATGCGACTAAGCCGGTCATTGTTGGCCGCGCAATACATCAGAATGCGCATGGCATAGTTTGTCTGGCGGGTAAGTCGCATGGGTTATGCCTCGGCGATGCTGTGACGGCGCCAATATGGCCGATAATTTGGAATAATTCCAGACTGGAGCGCAGGCAAAGCTGAATGTCAAGTTCAACTTTCCTGCCAGGCGAGATTATGCGGTTTTGCAACCCTTCGATGAAAAATTGCCTGTTGAAACCGATTGCCTCCAACATGATATCCGGTGCAGCGAGCGCGGACTCGGGGAGGAACCCGCGAGGAGTGCGACATGAAAGGTCATTTTTCAGTTTCAGGGCGCGGAATCATACGGCAGCTGAGGCCATCGGACATGGCCCGTTTTCGCGACCACCTGCTGAACCTTGACGCCGAAAGCCGCCGAGACAGGTTCAACGGCTTTGTCGATGACGCTTTCATCTGCTCTTACGTTCAGCGTTCCTTTGAGAACGGGGCCAGCGTGATCGGTTACGTTGAAGGCGATCGGGTGCGCGGCGCAGCCGAACTTCATGAGCGGCCGGAAGACGCGGAGCCAACGGCCGAAATTGCCTTCAGTGTCGAGAGACCTCTGCAGAATTGCGGAATTGGCGGGAAGCTGTTCCAGCGGCTGATCCAGCAGGCGAGAGGCTTCGGATACAGGCGACTGCTGGTGACCACCCACCGGGATAATCTGGCAATGCGGGCGCTTGCCCGGCGCTACAACGCCCGGCTGTCCTTCGAGGATGGCGAGACGGTGGGCGTCATAGATCTGCCAGAAGATCCGGAGGCGTTTGCCTACCTCGCAGTGCGACCGGGGGCGGACGCCGTCGCTTCAGTGCCCCGGTAGCGTGGTGGTGCGCAACGCCGCCGCGCATGGGCGCGCGGCGGGTTGGCTGACATCCGGTGCGAATCACTCCGTTTCCAGCAGTTGCGGCTCGCCAGCCGGCGTCATCCGCTCAGTTCTCGTTGGCCCGGACCGAGACACCGAGTGTCTTGGTGAGGTCGGCGGGGTTGGACATCGCGCCAGCCATGATGAGCGCGAAAGGCACTGGCGAGGATGGCCTGGCGGCGATCTCGATGCTCTTCGGATTATCGAGATAGGTGCTGACGGCGGCCGTGACTTGCGCGGTCAGTTCCGGATTGTTGAGCTGCGCCATGCCGAACGGCACGATTGCCTTGGCCTGGTTGGCTACGTCCTTGGGCGACATGCCCTGTTGCTTGGCGACATATTCCAGGATCTTGTTGGTCAGCGAGTCATCGGTAAAGCGGACGGAAGCGCCGTTGAAGGTGAGTTGCTGGAGCAGACCCAGCATGGCCATCCCCTCGGCGGAATTGTCTGCTCCTTCTGGCTTGTCCGCCATCTTCTTTTGCATTTCCTGCAGAGATTTAATGAAATCGGTCGTGTAGCCGCTGAAATCGAAGGACATGCCGAAGGTGCCGGCGTCGTCCACGGTGATGTCGTATCGCGACAAAACCACCTTGCCGTCGGAGGGTTGCCAGGAACCGCCGATCTCCATGCTGCCTGAGATGTTTTGATAGCCCAGGGCCTCGATCACCTTTCTGGACTGCTGGTCTTCGACCAGGGTCAGGTCGCTTGTGAACTTCTCGGCGCCGCCGCTGAACTGGAGCGCCTGCCCATCGGAAGGCGGCGTTACCTCGACGGAGAAGTTATCCATGCTGAAGGCGGTCTTGTCGCCGACCCTGACCGTCATATTCTCAAGCTCTGCGGTCCTGTAGAAAAGGATGGAAGACAGCGCATCGGTGCCCCCCTCGGCCGGGACGACCAGGCCGTGCACGATGAAAGGCGTTGTGTCGATATGAACGCCGTCTTCAGTGCGGGAGAAGGCCTGCGTCGACACTGTGTCGATGGTGAAGCCGCCGTTGTCTTCGGAAATGCCCTCCAGGGTGACGTCGCCGACCGACAGAGGGTCTTCGCCTCCGGACGTCATGGAGACACCTTCGAGGACCATTCTGGATGCGTTCCCGGAAATCCCCGTCCAGCTGAGTTCCATGCCCTGATTGGCAAGAAGGGCCTTCAGCCGCTGGGCAACCACCGTGGTATCCTGC
>QGUU01000533.1 GCA_003242525.1 Pseudomonadota bacterium
GGCCTGGGTTATGTTGGAGATGCCCTCCAGGTAGATATCGTCGGCGGCGATCCTCGTGCCAAAGGCAAGGCTAGTCAGGATGGCCAGCTTGTGCGCCGTATCGTTGCCCTCGATATCGAAGGTGGGGTCGGCCTCCGCATAGCCCAGGCGCTGCGCGTCCTTCAGACAGTCCTGAAAGCTCCGGCCCTCGGCCTCCATCCGGGTCAGGATGTAATTGCAGGTACCGTTGAGAATGCCGAACACGCGCGATACGGAGTTTCCGGCCATCGATTCCCGCATCGTCTTGATAACCGGAATGCCGCCTGCCACCGCCGCTTCATAGTTAAGGACCACGCCCTTCTTCTCGGCGATCTCGGCCAAGGCCACCCCATGCCTGGCAAGCAGCGCCTTGTTCGCCGTGACGACATGACGCCCCGCCTCCAGCGCCGCCTTGACGGAAGCGTGCGCGGGGCCATCCTCGCCGCCGATCAGTTCGACAAAGACGTCGATCCCTTCCGCGCGGGCAAGCTCGACGGGGTCGTCGTACCAATGCGCATTGCCAAGATCGATGCCGCGATCCTTCGTGCGGTCGCGCGCCGAGACGGCGGTGACGACCAGATCACGCCCACATTGGCGCGTAAGCTCGTCGGACTTCTCGTTCAGAACGCGCGCCACGGAGGCGCCGACCGTGCCGAGACCGGCAATCCCAATACGCAATGCTTCGGCCATGAACAGGCGCCGCCCTCGGATTCGTCACTGATATGGGCTGTTTAGCGATGTGCTGCGAGCGGCACAACATTGTTTGGCTGCTTCGCACTGGCGAAAAGACGCTTGAGGTTGCGCGCGGCCTGGCGAATGCGATGTTCGTTCTCGACAAGCGCGACGCGCACATAATCGTCGCCATGTTCACCGAAGCCGACGCCAGGCGCCACCGCCACATCCGCGTGCTCTATCAGCAGCTTGGAGAATTCGAGCGAGCCCAGATGCCGAAACTGTTCTGGCACCGGGGCCCATGCGAACATCGAGGCTGCCGGCGCAGGAATCTGCCAGCCGGCGCGCGCAAAGGAATCGATCAGGACGTCGCGGCGCTTGCGATAGACTTCGCGCACCTCGGCAATGTCGGTTCCGTCTCCGTTGAGAGCTGCCGTCGCCGCCACCTGGATCGGCGTAAAGGCGCCGTAGTCGAGATAGGACTTGACGCGTGCCAGCGCCGCGATGAGCCGCTCGTTGCCAACAGCAAAGCCCATGCGCCAGCCGGGCATGGAGAATGTCTTCGACATGGAGGTGAACTCAACCGCGATGTCGATTGCACCCGGCACCTGCAGCACCGAGGGTGGCGGCTCCCCATCGAAATAGATCTCCGCATAGGCAAGGTCGGAGAGGATGATGATGTCGTTCTTCTTCGCGAAGGCGACGACGTCCTTGTAGAAATCAAGGGAGGCGACCAGCGCAGTGGGGTTGGACGGATAATTCAGGATCAGCGCCAGCGGCCTGGGAATGGAATGGCGCACGCCGCGCTCCAGCGCAGGGATGAACCTATCGTCCGGCTCTACCTGCAGGGAGCGGATCACGCCGCCCGACATGATGAATCCGAATGCGTGGATGGGATAGGTCGGATTCGGGCACAGCACCACGTCGCCGGGGGCCGTG
Organism: Pseudomonadota bacterium; assembly: GCA_003242525.1. Lineage (GTDB taxonomy): Bacteria > Pseudomonadota > Alphaproteobacteria > Rhizobiales > Rhizobiaceae > Mesorhizobium. Next base: position 1,630 of record QGUU01000533.1, read on the forward strand.
ATGGCCTGCGCCATGTTGGCGAAGCCTTCCTTCGAGCCGAGCGTGGCCACCACCTGGGTTTCGGGGTCGAGCTTCACGCCAAAACGCCGAGCATAATAGTTGGCCTGGGCGCGGCGCAGGCCGGGTATGCCGCGGGAGGAAGAGTAACGGTGCGTGCGCGGGTCCCGCACGACCTCGACCAGCTTGTCCACGATTGCCTTCGGCGTAGGCAGATCGGGGTTGCCCATGCCGAGGTCAACGATGTCGGCACCGCGAGCGCGGGCGCTCGCCTTGAGCCGATTGACCTGCTCAAACACATAGGGCGGAAGCCGGCGAACCTTGTGAAACTCTTCCATGTCAGGTCCCAACGTAGGGGAAGGCAACGTGGCGTCCCATACGCCTATTTGCAATCGCGGTCGATAGCAGGATCGCATTTCGCACCGATGGCCTTGAGCGTCTCCTGGCCGTGATTGCGGGCAAGGTCGTCGAGGCCGGCCGTCTTCGGCGCAGCACCTGCATTCTTCACGGCAGCTTCCCTTTCTGCAGCCAGGGCGGCGAGCTTGGCATCCCTGTCCGCATCCGTGAACTGCGGGGCGGCCTGCTGCGGCCGAATGTTGAGGTTTGGATAGTTACCGGTGTTCTGCGGCGCGACAACACCCGGCTCCGGCGCCGCCCTGGGGGCCGCATCCTCGATGTTGGCGCTCGTGCAACCCGCCAGGGCCAGAAAACCAACCCACCATGCGTTGCA
>QGUU01000534.1 GCA_003242525.1 Pseudomonadota bacterium
TTTTCTTGGGAGCGTCAGATTTTTATAAAAGACACGTACTTTGGCCGTTTGTGCTGGGTGACGGCCACGAACTCTTCCTTGGTCAGGCGCCCCGTATTGACGCCTGCGGTCCACAGCACCGGCATGCGATCCTCAAGGCCCCCCGTGCCGTTCGGAATCTTCGTGAAGTCGCCGACCCCGAAGCGCTTCTGCTTGGTGGTAAATGCGCAATGATCCGTCGCCACGACCTGCAGCGAGCCAGCCTGGAGACCCGCCCACAGCGAGTCCTGGTGCAGCTTGTTGCGGAAAGGCGGGCTCATCACGCGGCGGGCTGCGTGATCCCAGTCCTGGTTGAAATACTCGCTCTCGTCCAGCGTCAGATGCTGGATGAGCGGCTCGCCATAGACACGCATGCCCTTCTGCCGCGCTCGCCGGATCGCCTCATGGCTCTGCTCGCATGACACATGCACGACATAGAGCGGCACGCCGGCCATGTCGGCGATCATGATGGCGCGGTTGGTTGCCTCGCCCTCCACTTCCGGCGGTCGCGAATAGGCGTGACCCTCGGGCCCGTTATTGCCCTCCGCCAGCAGCCTCTCCGACAGGGCGGCCACCACGTCGCCATTTTCGGCATGAACCAGAGGCAGGGCGCCGAGTTCGGCGCAGCGCTGGAACGACGCATACATTTCATCGTCGTCCACCATCAGCGCGCCCTTGTAGGCCATGAAGTGCTTGAAGGAGGGAATACCTCTCTCAACGACCGTCGCCATCTCGTCGAACACCTGCCTGCCCCACCAGGTGATCGCCATGTGGAAGGAATAGTCGCAGGACGCCCGCGAGGTCTTGTTATCCCACATCTGCAGGGCTTCGAGCAGCGATTGCTGCGGCGCAGGGAGGCAGAAATCCACCACCATCGTCGTGCCGCCTGCAAGCGCCGCGCGCGTGCCGCTCTCGAAGTCGTCGGACGAGTAGGTACCCATGAACGGCATTTCGAGATGGGTGTGCGGATCGATGCCGCCGGGCATCACATAGCAGCCGGTGGCGTCGAACTCATGGTCGCCATGCAGGTCCGGTCCGATACCGATGATCCTGCCGTCCTTGAAGAGCACGTCAGCCTTGTAGCTGCGGTCGGCAGTGACAATGGTGCCGTTCTTGATGACCTTGGACATTACTGTTGTTCCCCTTTTTTCGTTCGCGCTTCTTGTGAGCTGCGTTCGCTAACGGATTCAGATCACTCCACCATCTCCGCCGTCTCAAGCACTGCGTGGAACAGCACGTCCGCGCCCGCGGCTGCCCATTCCCTTGAGATTTCCTCCGCCTCGTTATGCGAAAGTCCGTCAACGCAGGGGCACATGATCATGGTTGCAGGCGCAACCTTTGCCGCCCAGCAGGCGTCATGACCTGCACCCGAGACGATGTTCATGTGACTGTAGCCTAGCTTTTCCGCGGCGGCACGTACCCGGCCTACAAGCACCGGATCGAAGGTGACGGGATCGAAATGGCCCACAGCCTCTACCGAGCAGCCGACCCCCAGCCTGGCGCAGATCTGGGCCGCCTCCTTCTCGATCGTGGCGCGCATGCCGTCCAGCTTGGCCTGATCTGGCGAGCGTATGTCCACGGTGAACACGACGGTTCCCGGCAGGACATTGCGTGAATTGGGCGAAAATTTAACCTGCCCTACCCCGCCGACCGCACCTGGCTGCGCATCCATCGCCACCTTCTGCACCATTTCGAAGATGCGCGCCATTGCCAGTCCGGCATTGACACGCATGTCCATGGGCGTGGACCCGGTATGCGCTTCCTTGCCCGTAAGCGTGAATTCCAGCCACCACAGACCCTGGCAGTGGGTGACGACGCCGATCTGCTTGTTCTGTGCCTCCAGGATCGGGCCCTGCTCGATGTGATATTCGAAGTAGGCGTGCATCTTGCGCGCGCCCACTTCCTCGTCACCAAGCCAGCCTATGCGCTTCAGCTCGTCGCCAAAGCTCTTGCCGTCCATATCCTTGCGGCCATAGGCATATTCCAGCGTATGAACGCCGGCAAACACGCCGGAGGCAAGCATGGCCGGTGCAAAGCGGGCGCCTTCCTCATTGGTCCAGTTGACCACGACGATGGGATGCTTCGTTTTGATGCCGAGGTCGTCGAGCGTACGAACCACTTCGAGCCCCGACAGCACCCCGAGCACGCCGTCATATTTGCCGCCCGTGGGCTGCGTATCCAGATGGGAGCCGACATAGACCGGCAGTGCGTCCCGATCGGTGCCCGGCCGGGTCATGAACATGGTGCCCATCTTGTCGACGCCCATGGTAAGGCCGGCCTCGTCGCACCAGCGCTTGAACAGCTCCCGCCCTTCCTTGTCGGCATCCGTCAGCGTCTG
>QGUU01000072.1 GCA_003242525.1 Pseudomonadota bacterium
TATTTAGTTTTTTTTTTTTCAAACAGAAGACGGCATTCGGGTTCTTGGTCCGTTTCGTTGGCTCGGAAATGTTTATAAGGGACCGGCTCCATCGCCGATTCGGTTACACCATGGTCTACGTCACCCACGATCAGACCGAAGCGCTGACCTTCGCCAAGCAGGTCATCGTCATGTACGACGGAGGGATCGTCCAGATCGGAACGCCGGCAGAGCTTTTCGAGCGGCCAAAGCATACTTTTGTGGGCTACTTCATCGGCTCGCCGGGCATGAATTTCATCCCCGTGACCGTGGAAGGACGGCAGGCGCGGCTGGGCTCCCAACTCATCGAGCTGCCCGGCGCACCGAAGGCTTCGGCAGGTGAAATCGAACTGGGGATTCGGCCCGAATATGTTCGGATCGGACGTGAAGGTTTGCCGGTTTCGGTATCCAAGGTGGAGGATGTGGGCCGGCACAAGGTTGTTCGCGCGAAGCTTGAGGGGCGCGACATCGCGGCGATCCTGGGTGAGGACGAGGAAATACCGAGCGAGCCGAAACTCAGTTTCGATCCGGCCGGCATAAACATCTATGCCGATTCCTGGCGCGTCGAGTTGGGGGGCTGACGATGGAAAAGACCTGGAACAACAAGGCCTGGCTCCTCGTCCTTCCAGTGCTGGTCCTGGTCGCGTTTTCGGCGATCATCCCGCTGATGACGGTCGTCAACTATTCCGTACAGGACACTTTCGGCAACAACCAGTTCTTCTGGAACGGCGTTGGCTGGTACGAGGAGTTGTTGGCCTCGGAACGTTTCTGGCAGTCCATGGCCCGCAACCTGATCTTTTCGGCGATTATCCTTGCGATCGAGGTGCCGCTCGGCATTTTCATCGCCCTCAACATGCCGCGCAGAGGGTGGGGGGTTCCCGTTTGCCTGGTGCTGATGGCCCTGCCGCTTCTGATACCGTGGAACGTGGTCGGCACCATCTGGCAAGTCTTCGGGCGCCGGGACATCGGCCTGCTCGGCTACTACGTGAACGCTCTCGGCATAGACTACAACTACGTCCAGGACCCGTTCGATGCCTGGGTCACGGTCATCGTCATGGACGTGTGGCACTGGACGAGCCTCGTGGTGCTGCTGTGCTATGCCGGGCTGGTGTCGATCCCCGACGCCTTCTATCAGGCGGCCAAGATCGATGGCGCCTCTCGCTGGGCCGTGTTCCGTTACATACAGCTGCCCAAGATGCAGCGCGTGCTGCTCATTGCAGTGCTGCTGCGGTTCATGGATTCCTTCATGATCTACACGGAGCCATTCGTCGTCACCGGCGGCGGCCCGGGCAATTCGACCACCTTCATGTCTATCGACTTGGTCAAGATGGCGCTAGGCGAGTTCAACCTCGGCCAGGCTGCGGCGATGTCTCTGGTCTACTTCCTCATCATCCTGCTCCTGTCATGGGCGTTCTACACCATCATGACCAACTATAATGCGGAGCGCTGAGCCATGGACGGGGTGAACGAAAGGACAGGGCAGGCGATGGACGACGCGACGGTCCCCGCCACCAGTGCAGCACGGCAGCAACTGGCTCGCCGGATGCGCCGGCGGGGCGACCAGACACGTTGGTGGTGGCTGGTGCCGACGCTCTATATCATCTTCCTGCTGGTGCCGATCTATTGGCTGGTCAACATGAGCTTCAAGACCAACCGGGAGATCGTTTCTTCGCTGACGCTGTATCCCCATCAGCCGACGATTGCCAACTACGCGGTTATCTTCACTGACCCGTCCTGGTACTCCGGGTACATAAATTCGATCACCTATGTCGTTATAAACACGGTGATTTCGGTAGCAGTGGCGCTGCCGGCGGCATATGCATTCTCGCGCTACCGCTTCCTGGGCGACAAGCACCTGTTCTTCTGGCTGCTGACCAATCGCATGGCGCCGCCGGCGGTGTTCGCTCTGCCCTTTTTCCAGCTCTATTCGGCTTTCGGCCTGATCGACACGCACATTGCGGTGGCGCTGGCTCACTGCCTGTTCAATGTGCCGCTGGCGGTGTGGATACTGGAGGGCTTCATGTCGGGCGTGCCGAAGGAGATCGACGAGACCGCCTATATAGACGGCTATTCCTTCCCCCGCTTTTTCGTGAAGATCTTCATGCCGCTGATCGCGAGCGGAATCGGCGTGGCGGCTTTCTTCTGCTTCATGTTCTCCTGGGTGGAACTGCTGCTCGCCCGAACACTGACGACCACCAACGCCAAGCCGATCTCGGCCGTGATGACCAGAACCGTGTCGGCTTCGGGTCTCGACTGGGGCGTCCTGGCGGCGGCAGGCGTGCTCACCATCATCCCGGGCGCGCTGGTGATCTGGTTCGTCCGCAACTACATCGCCAAGGGCTTTGCCCTTGGCCGGGTCTGAGGAGGCGCAAGTGACTCCGACACGCCGCTGGCAAATCCCGCTCGTATCGGTTCTCGTCGTTTACGCCTTGGCGGTATGGCTGCTGATGACGCAACTTCCGCAACGTGACGGCCAGATAGACTTTTTCGGTTCACTGGTTCCCGGCGGCTGGATGGCCTGGTCATTCCCGACGGCGCTGTTCTTCCTGACCATCTTCTTGCTGCTCGCTTTGATGGCGGTTTGGGAATACGCCCGGCCCGGCGGCCATCCTCGCGTCGGCATATTGCGCTTTGAGACGACACGCGGCGATCGTCTCTTCATCTCGCTATTGGGCGCCGCCTTTATTCACCTCGCCTGGCTGGGGCTCGTCAGCTCCAACCTTTGGTGGGCTCTCGCTCTCTCCGTAGTCTACGCCATTGGCGTGTTCCGCTACGTATAGGGGGAGAAACAGCTGGAGCGGCCGTATGCCGGTGGCCGCTCCTATCGCACCGTAACTTGGAGGAGAAACGACATGCGACGGCAAATTCTAACATCGACTACCGCCCTTGTCCTGCTGCTAGGGGCAGGGCAGGCCTTTGCGGGAATGGACGAAGCCAAGGCCTTCCTGGATGCTGAAATCGGCGATCTTTCATCGCTTGACCGCGCTGCGCAGGAAGCCGAGATGCAGTGGTTCATCGACGCGGCCAAGCCCTTTGAAGGCATGGAAATCAAGGTCGTCTCGGAAACGATCACCACGCATGAATATGAGTCGAAGGTGCTCGCGCCGGCCTTCTCGGCCATTACCGGCATCAAGGTCACTCACGACCTGATCGGCGAAGGCGACGTGGTCGAGAAGCTGCAGACCCAGATGCAGTCGGGCGAGAACATCTACGACGCCTATATCAACGACTCGGACCTGATCGGCACGCATTGGCGCTACCAGCAGGTGCGCAGCCTTACCAAGTGGATGGAGAATGAGGGGAAGGACGTTACCAACCCCAACATCGACATCGACGACTTCATCGGAAAGTCGTTTACCACGGCACCGGACGGCGATCTCTACCAGCTTCCCGACCAGCAGTTCGCCAACCTTTATTGGTTCCGTTACGACTGGTTCAACGACGAGAAGAACAAGGCGGACTTCAAGGCCAAGTATGGCTACGATCTGGGCGTTCCGGTCAACTGGTCGGCCTATGAGGACATTGCCGAGTTCTTCACCGGGCGCGAGATCGACGGCAAGAAGGTCTACGGCCATATGGACTATGGCAAGAAAGACCCGTCGCTTGGCTGGCGCTTCACCGACGCCTGGCTGTCGATGGCCGGCAATGGCGACAAGGGAATTCCGAACGGCCTCCCGGTCGACGAATGGGGCATCAAGGTGGATGAGAATTCCCGTCCGGTCGGCTCCTGCGTAGCTCGCGGCGGCGACACGAACGGACCCGCAGCGGTCTACGCGATCCAGAAGTATCTCGACTGGATGAAGGCCTATGCGCCTCCGGCAGCCCAGGGCATGACCTTCTCTGAGGCCGGCCCGGTACCTGCCCAGGGTGAGATCGCCCAGCAGATCTTTACCTACACGGCCTTCACGGCAGACTTTGTCAAGGAAGGGTTGCCAGTGGTGAATGAGGACGGCACGCCGAAGTGGCGTTTCGCTCCGTCGCCCCACGGCGTGTACTGGAAGGACGGGATGAAGCTTGGCTACCAGGACGCGGGTTCCTGGACGCTGATGAAGTCGACGCCTGAAGATCGCGCCAAGGCCGCATGGCTCTATGCGCAGTTCGTCACTTCCAAGACCGTGGACGTGAAGAAGAGCCATGTCGGCCTGACCTTCATTCGCCAGTCCACGCTGGACCATCCGAGCTTTACCGAGCGCGCGCCCAAGCTCGGCGGCCTTGTCGAGTTCTATCGCTCGCCGGCCCGCCTGCAATGGTCGCCTACCGGCACGAACGTGCCTGACTATCCGAAGCTCGCCCAGCTCTGGTGGCAGGCAATCGGCGATGCCTCGTCGGGTGCCAAGACTGCCCAGGAGGCGATGGACTCGCTCTGCGCCGAGCAGGAGAAGGTGCTGGAGCGTCTGGAGCGCGCCGGAATCCAGGGCGATATCGGGCCGAAACTCGCGGAGGAGCACGATATCGAATATTGGAACAAGGATGCTGTCTCGAAGGGCAACCTTGCGCCTCAGCTCAAGATCGAGAACGAGAAGGAACAGCCCATCACCGTCAACTATGACGAACTGGTGAAGAGCTGGCAGTAAGACCAAGATCCAGGCGCCGGCGCCTGGAGGCGTAAAAGACGGGGAGGCGGCGTCCTGCCGCCTCCCTGTTCGACTGACAGGGAAGGACCATGAGCCGCTACGTTCTCGCCATCGACCAGGGCACCACGTCATCGCGTGCGATCGTGTTCGACGCGCAGATGAGAATCGTCGGCCTTGGACAGAAGGAATTCACCCAGCACTATCCGGCATCCGGCTGGGTCGAGCACGATCCGGAAGAAATCTGGTCTACCGTGCTTTGGGCGGCAAGGACGGCATTGCGCAAGGCGAAGCTCAGCGCCTCCGACGTTGCGGCGATCGGTATTACCAATCAGCGCGAAACTATCGTTATCTGGGACAAGGCGACCGGAAAACCGATCCACAACGCCATTGTCTGGCAGGACCGGCGCACCGCGCCGCTTTGTGCTCGGCTCAAGAAGCAGGGGCTGGAGCCGAAATTTACCCGCCAGACCGGCCTGCTGCTCGATCCCTATTTTTCCGGGACGAAGATCGCCTGGCTGCTGGACAAGGTTAAGGGAGCCAGAAGGCGGGCCGAGAAGGGGGAGCTTCTCGCCGGCACCATCGACACTTTTCTCATCTGGCGCCTGACCGGCGGCCAGGTTCACGCCACTGACGCGACCAATGCATCGCGTACCTTGCTCTTCAACATTGCGACGAATGAGTGGGATGAAGAGCTCCTTTCCATTCTCGGCGTTCCGCGCGCGCTTCTTCCGCAGGTCAAGGATTGCGCCGATGACTTTGGAACCACTGACAAAAAGCTTCTTGGAGAGGCTATCCCCATTCTGGGAGTGGCGGGCGACCAGCAAGCTGCCACCATCGGCCAGGCGTGTTTCAAGCCGGGAATGATGAAATCCACCTACGGCACCGGATGCTTCGCCTTGCTCAACACGGGCGGCGATATGGTGCGCTCCAGAAACCGCCTCTTGACGACGATAGCCTACCGGCTTGGCGGGAAGACATCCTATGCGCTGGAGGGCTCGATATTCATCGCCGGCGCTGCCGTGCAGTGGCTGCGGGACGGCGCCCGCATGATCGACAAGGCGGCGCGAAGCGGCGAACTGGCCGCCCAGGCGGACCAGGCCCAGAACGTCTATCTCGTGCCGGCATTTGTCGGCCTCGGCGCCCCCTATTGGGATGCGGATGCACGTGGCGCCATTTTTGGCCTCACCCGCAATTCCGGCCCGGCCGAATTCGCGCGTGCCGCGCTCGAATCGGTCGCCTACCAGACCAGGGACCTGCTCGACGCCATGAAGAAGGACTGGAAGGGCAGGTCAGCGGGAACGGTGCTGCGCGTGGATGGGGGAATGGTGGCGTCGGACTGGACGATGCAGCGCCTTGCCGACATCCTGGATGCACCGGTGGATCGGCCAACGGTGCTGGAGACAACGGCGCTGGGCGCGGCCTGGCTTGCAGGCTCCATGGCAGGGGTTTGGCCGAATGCTGAGGCTTTCGCGAAAGCCTGGGTTCTGGACCGCCGCTTCGAACCTCAGATGGACGCCAAGACCCGGGCTGCGAAGCTCAGGGGCTGGCATGACGCCGTAAGACGCACCCTGTCCACGTATTGACGATAAAGAAGCCCCCGTCGCATCTGCAACGGGGGCTGTTTCACATGTTCTGATAGCGTCAGTAGTAGGGCGAGATGCACTGGCGACGCGGCCCGTTATAGGGCTGGAAGGTGTTGTCGTATGCGCGATACGACCGATAGCGTTCATAGCACCAGCGTACATGCGCATCGCCCCGGTAGACACGGGGCGGCGGCCTGTCATTGGCAAGCGCTCCGCCTATGATGGCGCCCGTAGCGAAGGCCGCAAGCGGGAACCAGAAATCGCCGTGGCGGCGATAGCCTGGCCGTGGATGGCGATAGCCCCTGTGTCCGCGCCAGTAATAACTGTTTCCACGCCGGTAAATTCGTTCACCCCGCCATTGTACCTCTTGGACGTCGCTGGTCAGGGTCTTGCCCTGCGGCACGTAGACGGGGGCTGAGTTGGCCGGGGCAATGGAGGCAATCCCGAAGGACGCTGCCAAGGCGCTAGCCAACAGGCCTGTCATAAACTTCCTCATTCTGGTCTCCTCAAGGTTAGCGTCCCTTTGCTGGGGAAACGACCGAGCCGCAGTTGAGTTCCGGCTGGGCGTGGCCGCCTGCAAACTTCCACCGCTGCGTGCAGCAGCATAGTGCAACCTTGGCGGGATACAACCTCTTCCGGTTTTCCCCCGAAAGGGCCAGCGAGCGTTTTTCCGGTTGACCGCACCAGTGACGCTCCCTATGGAAGCGCCGAGCGGGCCGGTAGCTCAGCGGTAGAGCACGTGACTTTTAATCATGTGGTCGAGGGTTCGATTCCCTCCCGGCTCACCACCCCGGATCAGTCCGGAAAGAGAAGCGAGACCTGCCCGCCTGCATGGCGTTCCAGTCGGCCGGCAAGATCCAGTTCCAGCAGCACCATGAAAACTTGCGCGGCCTCCAGGCCGGTGTGGCGAATGATCTCGTCTATGGGAATAGGTGCAGGCCCTAGCGCCTCGACGACGCGTGCCCGGTCATCCGCATCTGGCGGTGGTGTAGCGGAAAAATCCGGCGGCTCCTCCAGCGACAGCGCGGGAGGTGCCTGCGGTCCGACGAGCGGAGCAAGCGCGGAGAGTATGTCTGCCGGCTCCGTGACGAGTATGGCGCCTTCCTTCAGCAAACCGTTTGCTCCCGCAGCACGGGGGTCGAGAGGAGAGCCTGGAACGGCAAAGACGAGCCTGCCCATCTCTCCTGCGAGCCGCGCGCTGATGAGGGAACCTGACCGCTTTGCGGCCTCGACGACGACCAGCCCCAGCGTCATGCCGGCCACCAGTCGGTTGCGACGTGGAAAGTCCTGTGCGCGTGGCTGCCAGCCAAACGGCATTTCCGAGATGAGAGCGCCGCCATGGTCGACGATCTCGTCGCACAGTGCGGCGTTCTCGGGCGGATAAGGCTGGTCCAGCCCGCCTGCCATCGCGGCTATGGTTCCCGTAGCCAGCCCGCCGCGGTGAGCCGCTGTATCGATACCTCGCGCCAGCCCCGAGACCACGGAATATCCCGCAGCGCCCAGCGCGGTGGCTAGCGAGCGCGCCATCTTGGTGCCTGAGAGCGAGGCGTTGCGTGCACCGACGATTGCGACGGCGGGTTGGCGAAAGACCGCGCCTTTGCCCCGCACCGCAAGCAGCGGCGGCGGGTGCGGCATGGAGCGCATCACGGGCGGATAATCCGGCTCGCCCATTGCTACAAAGCGGGCGCCCGCCTTCCGTGCCGCTTCGAATTCCGCCTCGGCTTCCGCCTGCGAAGGAATGCGCGCCGGCCGCTTCGCGCCGCCCGAGATCATGAGTTCCGGGAGCATTTCGATCGCAGCCTCGGCCGAGCCGAAACGGTTGACGAGATCCCGGAAGGAGGCTGGACCGACGTTGGGCGTTCGGATCAGGCGCAGCCAGTGCAGCCTTTGCCGGTCGCTGAGGTAGAGACCGGCCCTGTCACTCATTCCTTGGCTCCGATTTTGCTCTCGGTGCCGGCCAGCAGGCGTTCGATGTTCGCGCGATGCTTGTAAAACACCAAGAGGCTCATCAGCAGGAATGCGAGGGCAAATTGGGGCAAGTCACGGACGTAAAGTGCAACCGGGACGACAGTGCAGGCGACCAGCGCGGCGAGCGACGAGTAGCGAAAGATGGCAGCCATAACCAGCCAGACAGCGGCGAAAACCAGCGCAACCTGCCACGCGAGGGCGGCAAGCACGCCGATATAGGTGGCTACGCCCTTGCCACCCTTGAAGCCAAGCCAAACTGGAAAAACGTGCCCGAGCAAGGCACCTGCACCGGCGATGGCGCCGGCTTCCGCGCCATAGCGAGCCGCCAGCAACGCAGGCAAGGTGCCCTTGAGCGCATCAAGGAGAAGGGTGGCTGCCGCAAGGCCCTTGCTGCCCGTCCGAAGGACGTTCGTCGCGCCGATATTGCCCGAGCCGATCTTGCGTACGTCGCCCAACCCGGCCGCTCGCGTCAGAAGAAGGCCAAATGGGATGGAGCCGCAAAGATAGCCCGCGAATAGCGCCAGAACCGGAAAAAGCACCATTGTCCCCCTGTTGTGCCTGCGAATCTCTGTTCGCTAGGCGCGGAATACTGTGCTACCCGCTACCATGGTCTGCAAGACCCGCCCCTGCAAGCGGGCACCTTCGAAGCAGGTGTTCTTCGAGCGGGATCTGATGTGCGATTCGCTAACCACCCACGGCTCGTTCAGGTCTATGACGGCGAGGTCAGCTGGCGCTCCGGGGCTCAGCGAGCCGCCTGGCAGGCCAAACAGGCGGGCCGGTGCCGTCGAAAGTACCTCAGCCAGCCTTATCAGGGGCACATCGCCGTTGTGATAGAGGCGCAATGCGACGGCAAGCAGCGTTTCCAGGCCGATGGCGCCTGCGGCCGCATCCGCGAAG
>QGUU01000535.1 GCA_003242525.1 Pseudomonadota bacterium
CTGCTCGATCTTTGAAACCCGCCCGGTGATCTCGAAGATGAAATGCTCAGTGTTGGCGTCTATGACATTGGCACGAAACGCATTCGCAAGCCGCAGCGCCTCGACCCGCATGTCGCCCTTGCCAGCCACCTTGACGAGCGCCAGTTCCCGCTCGAGCGGGCGCTCGTGCCCGAGCTCGCGCGAAATGACGGTGAGGTCGACGACGCGATGGACCGGCACGATCCGCTCCAGCTGGTGCTTGATCTGCTCCAGTACGTGAGGCGTGCCGCTGGTAACGATTGTTATGCGGGACAAGTGCCTTTCGTGCTCGGTTTCTGAAACGGTAAGGCTCTCGATATTGTAGCCACGGCCTGAAAACAGGCCGATGACGCGCGCCAGAACGCCCGGCTCGTTATCGACCAGGACCGAAAGCGTATGCTTCTCCGGCGTCTGCGTTTCCTTGGCGATGAAATAGGCGGAGCCGGTAGCCTGCTGATGGGCGTTCATGGGTTCTTTCTCGATTGGCAATTTAATCAAGTTTCATTGTTTCGGAGCGGCGTTCAACCGGCATTCAGGCGAAGCGCGGCGCTAACGATCCCTTACACCAGTTCCCTGCCCCTGGCGTCGATGGCGTTGGCAACCGCTTCATCCGTTGCCTCCTCCGGCAGGAGCATCTCGTTATGCGCCTTCCCCGACGGGATCATCGGGAAACAGTTGGCAAGCGTTGCAACCCGGCAGTCGAACAAAACCGGCTTTTTGACGTCGAGCATTTCCTTGATCGCGTCATCCAGCTCGTCGGGCTTGTCGCAGCGTATGCCATGCGCCCCATAGGCTTCCGCCAGCTTGACGAAATCCGGCATGGCCTCGGTGTAGGAATGCGAGAGCCGGTTGCCGTGCAGCAATTGCTGCCACTGCCGCACCATCCCCATATACTGATTGTTGAGGATGAAGATCTTGATGGGCGCCTGGTACTGCACCGCAGTGCTCATTTCCTGGATCGTCATCTGCACTGAGGCATCCCCGGCGATGTCGATGACCAACGCATCCGGATGGGCGATCTGCACGCCTAGCGCGGCCGGCAGGCCGTAGCCCATAGTGCCAAGGCCCCCGGACGTCATCCAGCGATTTGGCCGTTCGAAACCGAAGAACTGTGCGGCCCACATCTGGTGCTGGCCAACCTCGGTCGTGATGTAGGTGTCGCGGTCCTTGGTCAGTTCATAGAGCCGCTGGATCGCATATTGGGGCATGATGACTTCGGGATTGGGCTTGTAGGCAAAGCAGTCGCGCGCACGCCATTTGGCGATCTGCTCCCACCACGGGTGCAGCCCCTTCTTGTCGGGCTTGGCGGTAGCCCGCCACAGCCGCACCATGTCCTCCAGCACCCGGCCGCAGTCGCCGATGATGCCGATGTCCACGCGCACGTTCTTGTTGATCGAGGAAGGATCGACATCGATATGGATCTTCTTCGAGTTTGGAGAGAATGCGTCGAGCCGCCCCGTGATGCGGTCGTCGAAACGCGCGCCGATGCACACCATCACGTCGCAGTCGTGCATGGCCATGTTGGCTTCGTAGGAGCCATGCATGCCCAGCATGCCAAGCCAGTTCTTGCCGCTCGCCGGATAGGCGCCCAGACCCATCAGGGTCGAGGTGACGGGAAACCCGGTCAGCTCCGCCAGCTCTCGCAGCAGATGACACGCCTCGGGGCCGGAATTGATGACGCCGCCGCCGGTATAGAGGACAGGCCTCTTGGCGCTTGCCATCAGAGCCACGGCTTCCTTGATTTGCGCTATGTCGCCCTGCAGCTTCGGCTGGTAGCTGGTGCGAGGCGCAGTCTGCGGCTCCACATAGGTGCCCTTGGCGAATTGCACGTCCTTGGGAATGTCGACCACCACGGGACCGGGTCGTCCCGTCGTCGCGACGTGGAATGCTTCATGGATCGTGGCGGCAAGGTCATTGACGTCCTTCACCAGCCAGTTGTGCTTGGTGCAGGGCCGCGTGATGCCCACCGTGTCGCATTCCTGGAAGGCATCCGAACCGATCAGCGTGGTAGGAACCTGACCGGTAAGACAGACCAGCGGGATGGAATCCATGAGTGCATCCTGCAGCGCCGTCACAGCATTGGTTGCACCGGGACCCGACGTGACGAGCATCACGCCCGCCTTGCCGGTGGAACGGGCATATCCTTCCGCCGCATGGCCCGCGCCCTGCTCGTGGCGCACCAATATGTGCTCGATCGTATCCTGTTGAAAAATCTCGTCATAGATCGGAAGGACAGCGCCGCCCGGATAGCCGAAAATGTGCTTCACGCCGTTGTCCACCAGCGCCTGCACCACTATCTCGGCGCCTGTCATTTCGCGCCGTTCGCCCTGTCC
>QGUU01000536.1 GCA_003242525.1 Pseudomonadota bacterium
GCGCAACGGCGGCAAGCGCCACACCGCTTGTAATCCGGGCGCCATGCGGAAACCTTTCAGGTATGGTCCTCATCGTCGCCGAACGCCCCTCGGATCGAATCGTTCCGGATTGGTTAACGAAAGCTTCGCAGTGAGCGCTTAACAAATCGTTTTCGTTTGCCCGCCTGCACTTTCGCATTTGCGAAAAAACCTGTATGAGCCGCGCAACAAGGCTTGGCTTCGTCGCCGTATCCGGGCCGACAGCCTCCAACGCTTCCGAGTGACATTATTATGGACATCCGCAACATCGCGATCATCGCGCATGTCGACCATGGCAAGACCACGCTTGTCGACCAGCTATTGAAACAGTCCGGTTCGGTCCGCGACAACCAGCGCGTGGCAGAGCGCGTGATGGACTCCGGCGACATCGAAAAGGAGCGTGGCATCACCATTCTTGCCAAGGCCACCTCGGTGGAGTGGAAGGACACCCGCATCAACATTGTCGATACGCCTGGCCATGCCGATTTCGGCGGAGAGGTGGAGCGTATCCTCAACATGGTCGACGGCGCGATCGTCCTTGTGGACGCGGCTGAAGGCCCTATGCCCCAAACCAAATTCGTGGTCGGCAAGGCGCTGAAGGTCGGCCTCAGGCCAATCGTCGTCATCAACAAGATCGACCGGCCGGACGCCCGCCACATCGAGGTGGTCAACGAGGTCTTCGACCTCTTCGCCGCCCTTGACGCGACTGACGAGCAGCTGGACTTTCCCATCCTCTATGGTTCCGGGCGTGACGGCTGGGTTTCGGAGAACCCGGAGGGTCCGAAGGGCGAGGGGCTGGCCCCGCTGTTCGAACTGGTGCTGCGGCATGTCCCTCCGCCGGTCGTCCATCCCGGCCCTTTCCGCATGATCGGCACGATCCTGGAGGCCAACCCCTTTCTCGGCCGCATCATTACCGGGCGCATCGAGTCCGGATCGCTGAAGCCCAACCAGACAGTGAAGGTGCTTCATCACGACGGCACGCTGCTGGAGCAGGCGCGCGTCTCCAAGATACTCGCCTTCCGTGGTCTGGAGCGCCAGCCGATCGAGGAGGCGCATGCCGGTGACATCGTCGCCATCGCCGGCCCGTCAAAAGGCACGGTGGCCGATACCTTCTGCGATCCTTCCATCGCCGAGCCTTTGCCTGCCCAGCCGATCGATCCTCCCACGGTGACAATGTCGTTCCTCGTCAACGACTCGCCGCTCGCCGGAACCGAGGGCGACAAGGTGACCAGCCGCGTCATTCGCGACCGGCTGTTCAGGGAAGCCGAAGGCAATGTCGCGCTCAAAATCGAGGAGTCGGCCGACAAGGATTCCTTCTATGTCTCCGGGCGCGGGGAACTGCAGCTCGCCGTGCTGATCGAAACGATGCGCCGCGAGGGCTTCGAACTTGCCGTCTCGCGGCCTCGCGTGGTGATGAAGAGAGACGAGAACGGCCAGCTTCTCGAACCGGTCGAAGAGGTGGTCATCGACGTCGACGAGGAACATGCCGGCGTCGTCGTCCAGAAGATGAGCGAGCGCAAGGCCGAGATGATCGAACTGCGCCCCTCCGGCGGTGACCGCCAGCGGCTCGTCTTCCATGCGCCAACGCGCGGCCTGATCGGCTACCAGTCCGAACTGTTGACCGACACGCGCGGAACAGCGGTCATGAACCGCATCTTCCACGCCTACGAGCCCTACAAGGGCGAATTGCCCGGCCGCGTCAACGGCGTGCTGATTTCCAATGACCAGGGGGAGGCGGTCGCCTATGCCCTTTTCAATCTGGAGGATCGCGGCCCGATGATCATCGAGCCCGGCGTTAAGGTCTACCAGGGCATGATCATCGGCATTCACAGCCGCGACAACGATCTTGAGGTCAATGTGCTCAAGGGCAAGAAGCTGACCAACATCCGTGCCGCCGGCAAGGACGAGGCCGTCAAGCTCACGCCGCCGGTGCGCATGACCCTGGAGCGGGCGCTGGCCTGGATCCAGGATGACGAGCTCGTGGAGGTCACGCCGAAATCCATCCGCCTGCGCAAGCTTCATCTCGATCCGAACGAGCGCAAGCGCGCCGAGAAGCAGAAAGTGGCCGGGGCGGCCTGAACTCCGCCCGGGTCTGGCCCCCGAGATTGGCCCCACCTGCTCTCTTGGCCTGGCGCCCATTCCGGTCTAGCTGCGGGCTACCTGCAGCAGGACCTTGATCCGTGACCCATCCCAAGACCGTGACTTCGCCCCTGCTGGCCATTGCCATCTGCACATTGGGCATCTTTCTTCTGTCTGCGATGGACGCGGCGGTGAAGGGTCTTGTCATCGTCATCGGCGCCTACAACACGCTCCTGTGGCGCTCCCTCTTC